>JABDIZ010000186.1 GCA_013003465.1 Rhodothermaceae bacterium | reverse complement strand
GATGTCGACCATGCGCGATGCACTCGCGCAGGCCAAGCAGGGCCGCGATCACATCCTCGACGAGATGGCCAAGACGCTGACGGAGGCCCGTCCGGAACTCTCCCCGAGCGCCCCGCGCCTCATCCAGCTCATCGTGGATTCGGACTTCATCGGCGCCATCATCGGGCCTGGTGGCAAGATCATCAAGGGCATCGTGGCCGACACTGGTGCGCAGGTCGACATCGACGAGCGCGACGGCAAGGGCTACGTGACGATTGCCTCGAACGACATGGACTCGGCCAACGCCGCTATCGAGATCATCAAGGGCATCGTGACGCAGCCCGAGGTGGGCGAGGAGTACGAGGGCACGGTCAAGAACCTGCTCTCCTTCGGTGCGATCCTTGAGATCCTGCCCGGCAAGGAGGCCATGCTCCACGTCTCCGAGATGGCGCACGGCTACGTCGACAACCCTGAGGACGAAGTCCAGGTGGGCGACAAGGTCAAGGTGCAGCTCATCGAGGTGCGCAACGACGGCAAGCTCCGTGTGAGCCGCAAGCCGTTCCTGCCCGAGCCGACCGAAGAGGAGAAGGCCGCTGCTCGCGAGGCCCGCGAGAAGCGCCAGAGCCGCAATGGCAGCGGCGGTGACCGCCGCGGTGGTGGCCGCGGTGGCGACCGGCGCGGTGGACGGGGCGGCGACCGCCGTCGCTAGTCCGGCCTACGCCTAGCACACGGAGCCCCGGCTGTCCACGCGGCAGCTGGGGCTTTTCCTTTGTACGGGGAAGGAACAGATCCAATGAACAGGGCCCCGGCATACGCTGCCGAGGCCCCATCGTTGTCCGGGGGTGATCCAGGCGGATCAGTTCTCGGGGTACCAGACGAAGTCGCCTTCAAGGCCGATGTAGCCGATGCGCTCGCCGATGCGGACCATCGCCACGCCGCCCTCAAAGTCCTCCACCTCATCGAACTCCGGCGGATGGATGCGGCCGCCGCCAGGACGGATGAACGTCCAGTAGCCGTCGATGAAGACAGCCGCGCGGCCCTCGCTGAACTTGCGGGCCTCGTCGTAGCCAGGCTCCACGACGCGCTGGCCGTTGGCGTCCACATACTCCCACGCGTTCTCGGTGCGGACCGGCGCACGGTTCTCGGCGAAGTCGCCGGCCGAGATGAACTGTGGCTGGAGCACGAACTGGCCGCTCGTGTCGATGTAGCCCCACTGCGTACCGACGCGCACGGCCGCGCGGCCGTGCGAGAACGAACGCGCCTCGTCGAACTGCGGATCGATAGCAACATTGCCACTCGGCCCGAGGTATCCCCACTGCCCCTCGTCTTCGAAGAGCGCGCGACTGTCAGCAAAGTCCTCCAGGTCACTGTCGTATTCGGTCGGGATAACGACATCGCCGTCAGGGTTCATGAAGCCCCACTGGTAGCTCGTCGTCTTGACACGGGCCAAGCCTTCCGAGAAGTCACGGGCGTCGTTCATGTAGGGGTTGACGACCCAGGCGCCGGTCTCGTCGATCAGACCCCAGCGGCCGTTGACTTCCGCGCGGGCGCGGCCGTCACGGAACGGGCCCATGCCATACGCTTCGACTTCGAATGCCTCTGCGCCGTCCACGCCGAAGAACGTCCAGAGGTGGCGGCCATCGCGATAGTTGCGTCCGGCGGCGAGGCCTTCCGAGAACGGAATGACGGCGTCGTAATCGGGCGCGATAGCGAGGCGGCCTGTGGCATCCATAAAGCCCCAGTCGCCGTCACGCTGGACGGGGAAGAGGGGGATGTCAGCGGTGGGAGGAGGGGCCGTGGGGTCGGTACTGGCGCTGTCGCAGCCCGCGAACGTGGGGACGAGCAGAACGGCGAGGCCGAGCCAGGCAAAGCGGAGGAGGTTCATGGCATTCGGGGTGGCGGAGGCTTAATAGGTGGGGGCCCAGACGAACTCGCCGGAGGCGTCGATGTAGCCGACCTCTCCATCGATGGTGACCTGGGCGAGGCCGCCGCGGAACGGGCTGGCCGTGTCGAAGCGCGGACTACGGATGACGAGGCCGTCGGCGCGGCGGATGTACGTCCAGTGGTCGTTGAAGCTGACCGCGGCGAGGCCTTCGTAGAAGTCGCCAGCCTGGCGAACTTTGGGGATGACCAAGTACTCGCCGTCGCGCGTGATGTAGGCGTAGAGTTCACCTTCCCGCACGCGCGCCGCGTCCGCGCGGAACGGCCCGGCTTCGTCGTAGGTCGGGTTGAGCACGATGTTGCCGGTCGTGTCGATGTAGCCCCAGGCGTCGCCGATCTGGACCGGTGCGAGGCCTTCCGAGAACGCCCCGGCATCGACATAGGGGCCGGCAATCGCCGTAGTGCCTTCCGTGTCGATGTAGCGCCAGCCCTCGGGGGTCTGGACGGCCGCGAGGCCTTCGGAGAAATCGCTCACGGAAGCGTACTGCGGTTGGATCACAGCATTGCCCCCGGGTCCGATGAAGCCCCACTGGAAGCTGGACCGCACGGCGGCGCGGCCCTCTGCGAACGAGCGCGCGGCTTCGTAGGTGGCGTTGATCGCCATCGAACCATCAGCGCGGACGAAGCCCCAGGCGGTGCCCTGCTTTACAGGGGCGAGACCTTCAGCGAAGCGTCCCGCGCCGTCGAACTGGGCCGAAATGGCCAGGGCACCGCTGGGACCAGCGTAGCCCCACTGGGCGCCTTGCTGCACCGCAGCGAGGCTGTCGTAGAAGCCACCGGCGAAGTCGAAGCGAGGCGTGACCTGAATGCGGCCTTCCTGGTCGATGAAGCCCCACAGGCTGTCGATTACTACGGGGTAGCCGGGGAGAGCCTGGCCCGGCACGCCTGGGTTTCCGGGGGTTGAGGGGTCTAGGCTCCCGCTGTCGCAGGCCGCGAGCGCCAGCGCAAGGAAGAGCAGGAAGGGAAAAGAGCGAGACATGGCGGCACCCGGTCAGGGGCAATTCAGCGAAGGAACGATGCAGGTATGCTCGGCCGTTGCGTGGACCACCTTAAGCGGCAGACCATGAAATCACTCTGGGCTCAGGGACAGGGGGCCGTTCGGAGAGAAGGCCTGGGTCAGCGGACGAGCGTGATGGGCTGGGTCCGCGTGCCGCCCGACGTTTCGAGGCGCAGCAGGTAGGTGCCGCTGGGCAGGGCTGTCCCGTCGAAGCGGACCGTGTGGCGGCCCGCTGTGTGCGCTCCATCGACGAGGCGAGCGACCTGGCGTCCGCGCACGTCGTAAGCCGTCAGGGCGACATGGCCTGGCCGGTCGAGTGCGTACGCCACCATAGCGGCGCCTTGGAACGGATTGGGGTAGGGAGCCTCCAGCACGAACGAGGAAGGCGGGGCCGTCGGCTCGGCAGACACCGGGTTCGCGACGAAGTCGAGCATCGAGAAGGTGCCTCCGAGAATCGCATCGGCCTGCGCCTGCGGAAGCCCGAACCAGCGGTTCAGGATCGTCTTATAGATCGAGCGGAAGTCGGTCGAGTAGCGCAGGTTGCCGGAGCCGTCGAGATCGACGAGGTCGGGGCCGGTCCCATAGAGGCCGCCCGCGACGCTCTGCCCGAAGAGGAAGAGGGGGGCGGCGGTGCCGTGGTCGGTGCCGTTGGAGCCGTTCTCCTCTACGCGGCGGCCGAACTCGGAAAACGTCATCGTGAGGACATCGGCGCTACGGGCACCGAGGTCTTCCTGGAACGCCGCCACGGCGCCTGCAAGCTGAAGCAGGTTGCCTGCATGCGAGTTCGCCTGCCCCGCGTGCGTATCGAAGCCGCCGAGGTTGACGACGTAGATGCGGGCCCCGAGGTCGCCCTTGATGAGC
>JABDIZ010000164.1 GCA_013003465.1 Rhodothermaceae bacterium | reverse complement strand
CGTGACGCCCGTGTTGCGAAACGTCAGCCCACGCACCGTCACGCTGTCGGCTGCGATGCGGAGGATTTCGCGTTTGCCTTCGCCGTCGAGTACGGCTCCCGGTTCGCCCTCTAACACGATAGGCTTGTCGATGACGAGCCCGGGCTCACGGTAGATGCCCGACCGTAGAACGATACGGTCGCCTGACTGGGCCTGCTGGAGTGCCTCGGTGAGCGAGCGCCCGTCCGGCGAGGCCGTGAGCGTCGCCTGAGCCTGAAGAGCACCCGGAAGCGCAAGGAGCAGCGTGAGGAAGAAAAAACGCATTGGGCCGACGTGCTCAGTGAACGTGCAGGGCACGGGCCCCTGCCTCATCCGGTTCAAGGGTGAGCACACCGCCCCAGTCCAGCGCCACCCCGCCCTGCGCGTCGAGGGCGGCGGCGCGGGCGTCGGTGGTGGTGTACGCCGCGAGGCCGCCCCCCATCGGGCTCTGAATCGCCTCGCTGTGGAGGAAGTATGCCTCCTCCACAGCGATGAGCGTCCCCGGCGCGTCGAACGCGGCCACCCAGAGCGAGTGCGCGTCGGCAGCCGCCTCAGGCTCATCGGCGAGGTGCGCCGTGAGGCATTCGATGGCGTCGAACGGGTAGACCTTGCCTGTCGTGGCGACGAGTTCGGCGCCGTAGCGGGCGTCCGAGACGGTCATTCGGCAGTGCGTGCAGGCCATCTCACCTACGCGCAGCGGCTGCGGCTCGGGCTGGCACCCGACCAGCAGCCCCACTGCCAGCAGCGCGGTGACGGCCACCCCCTCCGCCGCTTGCGGCTCCGTTGATGCCATCCGCAAGCGGCGACGGAATTCTAGCACCCCGACCGCGATGCCGAGCAGGAGCGATCCGAAGATGGCAATGCCGCCCGTGTCTGGCCACGAATGCGCCACGAAGTTGAGCATCTGCTTCGAGCCGATGAGCGGCGGCTGGTAGACCATGCCCGGGATCTTGATTGCCGCATCCGGGCTGAGGTTGTGGCCGTAATCGTAGCCCCACTTGTAGTAGTCCACGAAGCCCACGGCGAGGAGCAGCGCGAAGAGCCCGACCCAGGCGTAGAGCCCCCACCGCTTGCCGAGCGCTGCCGCGCCCAGCCCGAGCAGGATCAGCGCACCGAAGAGCCACGGCATGATGTCGAGTTCGGGAATCGAGTCCGGCTCGATAGTTTGCATCCCGATGTAGTGGTTGAGCCCGTTGATGTTCTGGAGGTCGTGCGGGTTGAGGCCCGTGATCGTGTCAATCCAGATCTGCATCCCGATGCCGCCGGGGTACTGCGGCGCCTCCAGCGAGACGCGCCAGAGCGGGAGCACGTAGGCCAACCCGAGCAGCAGCGCGGCGAGGGCGAGGAGGATGCGCGAGCGCGTAGTCATGATGAGCGTTCGTCTGCGTGGCGGAAGAATAGCCGGTGAGGAGAGCCGGGCCTGAGGTGATCCCGACCCTCCTCACCCAACAGAGCGCGTCAGTTGGCTGTGGCGCTACTGCCGCCCACGCTTGAGACCAGTGGCACGTTCGATCCAGCCGGGGAGACGCGGATGTACCCCTGCATCTCTTGGTGGAGCGCCGAGCAGAAGTCGGTGCAGTAGAACGGATGGATGCCCACTCGCTTCGGCTGCCAGAGGAGCGTGCGCGTCTCGCCCGGCATGACGAGCAGCTCGGAGTTGTTGGCACCGATCACGGCGAAGCCGTGCGGCACGTCCCAGTCCTGCTCTAGGTTGGTGACGTGGAAGTAGACGTCGTCGCCCACGCGGATGCCCTCGATGTTGTCCGGCGCGAAGTGCGTGCGGATGGTGGACATGTAGACGTGGACCTCGTTGCCGTCGCGTTCGACGCGCGCCTCCGCCTCCGTCGCGATGGCGTAGGGGTTGGTGTTCTCGCTGAGCTCGTAGATCTGGACCTGCTGATCACGGATCAGGTCGGCCGGGAGCGCCTGCGCGTAGTGCGGCTCCCCGATGGTCGGGAAGTCGAGGATGAGGCGCATCCGGTCGCCCGAGATGTCGTAAAGCTGCGCTGCGTGCGCGAGCTCGGGACCCGTCGGGAGGTAGCGGTCCTTGGTGATCTTGTTGAGCGCGACCACGTACTGGCCCCACGGCTCCTGGCTGTCGCCGCCCGGAATCATGAGATGGCCGATGCTGTAGTATGTCGGCACGCGGTCCACGACGGTCGCCTCCTCGATGTCCCACTTGACGATCTCGGACGAGAGGAAGGCCGACGTGTAGGCGAAGCCCTCGCCATCGAATTCGGTGTGGAGCGGCCCGAGGCCAGGGTTCTCGACCTCGCCGTGGAGCACGGCCTCGTATTCGAGCACCGGGATGCCATCCACGGTCGTCTCGAACGCCTCGTTCGCGATCGCGTCAAGCATCTTCGTGAACGAGTGGACCGGAATCACCGTCGCCAGCTTGCCGCCGCCGACGATGTACTCGCCGGTCGGGTCCACGTCCACACCGTGCGGACTCTTGGGCGTCGGGAGAAAGTAGACCATGTCCGAGCACGCGGCGGGCGTGAGCATGGTCACGCCGTTGCGCTCTTCGGAGACGGCCATGTGCCGCTCGTCCATGTGGTTGTGGAAGTAGGTGCCCGGCTGCTGCTGGCCGAGGCCCTCGGCCACACACTCCTCCGCGCGCCGCCAGTTGACGGCCGCGATGAAGTCCTTGTCGTTGCGCGAGGCGTTGACTTCAAGCAGTGTCGTGGCGCGCTCGGTGTTGTAGGTGGTGAAGAAAGCCCACCCGTCGGAGACGCCCTTGCCGGAGTGGGCGAGGTCGTAGTTGAAGCCCGGCACGAGGATCTGGAAGGCGATGTCCATCGCGCCTGGCTCGTCGGCGCGGATGAAGGTGAGCGTGCCGTCGAGCTCGGCGGAGAGCGAGTCGAGCGGTATGTCCTCGTTCGGGATCGGAATCGCGAAGCGCGTCCCGGCGACGACGTACTCATTGTTGGGCGTCACGAACGGCGAGGCGTGGTTGCCCGACGAGTTGGGGATTTCGATGATCTCGGCCGTAGTCATGCTCGCCAGATCGACGCGCGCCACGCGCGGCGTGTTGTTGCCATTGATGAAGATCCACCGGCCGTCCGGGACGCCATTGGTCATCGAGAGCTCGGGGTGGTGGGCGTCGTCCCATGGAATGAAGCCGTGCGAGGTCATCAACATCGGCTTGGTCTCTTCGGAATAGCCATAGGCCTTCTCGGGATCTTGCGAGAACACAGGGATAACGCGGAAGAGCCGCCCCGAAGGCAGGCCGTAGACGGAGATCTGGCCGCTGTAGCCACCCGACATGAAGGCGTAGAAGTCATCGTGCTCGCCAGGAGCGACGTAGACCTGCGACGCTGCATCGCCATCGCCCACGGCAGAGCCGGAGGTCTGACAGGCAGCGATCAGAATCGCAAAGCCGGCGACGATGCCGAGCGCGAGAAGGAGGGGTTTGGTGAGTCTCATGGATGGCCTCTCTGGGTTTGAGACGGGCGGACGGAGGAATGGGCGGGCGTTAGGAGCCTTCGGCAGTCTGCCGGAGGTACTCGAGGATGGCCCGGGCCTCGTCCTGGGTGAGGTTCTGGTTCGTCATCGGGACGCTGTACTCGGCGAGGAGCGTCTGCGCATCCGGGTCGCTGACGATCATCTTGTCCGGCGCGAGGATCATGTTCATGACCCACTCGGGGGAGCGCCGGACCAGCACGTCGCCCAGCGCCGGGCCGACGTAGCGCTCGTCCAGCTTGTGGCAGGTCGTGCAGCGCGTCGTGAAGTCAGCTTCCCCTTGGGCCGCGAGGGCCTCGTCGATGGGCCCGAGGTCCATCGCGCCCTGAATCGGGAGATCGGGATTGGTGGCCGCGACCGGCGCAGGGCCCGGGTCTTCGGCGGGCGTCGATTCGCCACCGCCACAGGCAACGAGCATAACGGCAAGCAGCAGCGCGAACGGGAGAGTGAAGCGGTTCATCGGGGTGAGGGGCTGGAGTTCGACGAAGGAATGAGTGGGTGCGAAAGCCCGGTCGCCTGCACTAAGGACGCGCCCTGCGCAGTGGGCGTCGGGCAGGTGCTCCCCTACGGAGGACTCGGGGTCGCCCGAAGGCCGGTGTAGGGGCTGCACCCACAAACAGGACTTCGGAGTCTTTTGTCCTATTTGAAGCCATGATGTGCACAGCGTGAGCGGGACTGGCAATCAATTTAAGACTCGTTTATCTTAAATCAAGGATGTCACTCCTCCCCGACCCGGTCTCACGGCCTCTTCACGGAGCCGCCACCGTCCCTTCGCCTGCTGCCATGCTGCTCTCCAAAAGCTGCGAGTACGGCCTCCGTGCTGCGCTCCATCTTGCCTCCGTCGCGCCCGGCACATACGTCCCGATCCGCGACGTGAGCACAGCGCTGGGTATCCCCTACCACTTCCTCGCCAAGATCGCGCAGGCGATGATCCAGCAGAAGATCCTTGCATCTACACGTGGCCCGCACGGCGGCGTCCGGCTCGCGCGAGCGGCCGACCAGATCACCCTCAACGCGATCGTTCTCGCACTGGATGGGCCTGCCATCTTCGAGGAATGCGTGCTCGGGCTTCCGGGCTGTGGGACGCAGCAACCGTGCCCACTCCATGACCAGTGGGCGCCCGCCCGCGAGCGGGTTCGCGCCATGTTCGTAGAGACGACGCTCGATGAACTCGCCACCCGCATCCAAACGCAGGGCTTCCGCCTGGCCGACCTGACCTCCACTCCATGACCTCCCCTGCCCCCCCCAGCGTTCGCCCGCTCACCGACCTCGTCGCCTATGCCGAGGGCTCGGTCGTGAGCCGCATGCTCTTGAAGCAGAAGAGCGGCAGTGTCACGCTCTTCGCGTTTGCAGAAGGCGAAGGGC
>JABDIZ010000151.1 GCA_013003465.1 Rhodothermaceae bacterium | reverse complement strand
GCCCGCAGAGGGAACGCCGGTGCTCGTCGATGCGATTGCCGTCGTCAAGGGTGCACCCAACCCGGAGCGCGCGCGCGCGTTCTACGAGTTCGTCACGTCAAGCGAGGCGCTCATCGAGCAGGCCGAGCAGTTTCACCGCATCCCGGTCCGCACGGATATCCCGATAGACAGCCTGCCTGCGTGGATGCGGGTGGACATCCCCACGATGCCGGTGGACTGGGACGTGCTCGCCGAGAGCGGGTCGACCTGGATGCAGCGCTGGGACGAAAACGTGAAAGGACGCGGGACCGAGTACCTGGCCACCAACCCGACCGAGGTTATCGAGGCCGAGTAAGGGACCGTCCGCCGCTCGTCTTGCCCTAGCGCACGGTGGTCTGACCGGCGCCGTACATCTGCATCGTCTCCGGATCCTGCACGTAAGCGACGACGGCGATCTCGTCGAGGTTCAGCTCATCCGGCATGGCGAGGGACTGCGTGCCTGCATCGGTGGGCACCGTCTCGAAGGCCCGCACCACGTTGGCGTGTTCGAGGGTCTTGCCCGCATTCTCGCCCCGTGGGACGCCCTGCACGGCGCGACGCTGGACGAGAGCGATATTCAACACAGTTCCTTCGGGCGCGTCCTCAACGTCGTAGGCTACGGTAAGCATGTGCTCCTCATCCGCCGTCACGAGCAGGCTGATGATCGCCGGAGCCGACTGGGTGAGCGCCTGCCTGATCGCTGCCTGGGCCTCATGGCGACGCGACCCCACGAACTCGCGCCGGCCGTTGACGATCATCTGCGGCGTGTAGACCCGGCCCGACTGGAAGGTGCGGGCGTAGGCGCGCTGCCGCTGCGAATAAGTGGCGTCGCTGAAGGGGTCGGTCCAGCCGAGACGGTTCCAGTAGTCCACATGGAAGGCTATCGGCAGCAGGCGCGGATCGTCGCGCTCGGCGAGTTCCACCAGCAGGCGGTCCGCTTTCGGGCAGGACGAGCAGCCCTCGGACGTGAACAACTCCACGACTGCCACCGGCTCCGCGAGGCGAAGCATGACAGGCTCGGTCGGTGGCGAGGAGGCCGGCGGAATCTGCACGGGCGCGGTCGAGGCGGCGAGCAGGCCGATGGTACTCATCGTCAGAGCGAAGGCGGCTAAGATGAGAACAGGAATGATCTTCATGGCGCAGTATCTTCGGGCGGAATATGAGGTGCGGGCCGAAGTCTAGGGTAACCGCTCGGCGTTTTACATCAACTTTATGTTATATCTACTTAAGGTACGAATATATGAATGCCCTGCTTCCCCTCCCGGTCCTTATCGTTGCAGTGGGTGGTGCGGTGGGGGCCGTAGCCCGCTACGGCGTCGGGCTTCTGGCGCTCCGCGTGAGCGCAACAGGGCTTCCACTCGGGACGTGGGCAGTAAACCTCGTGGGGTCGTTTCTGATCGGGTTGACGCTGCCCTTTCTGATGGCGCGTGGCAGTGACGAATGGCGGCTGGCGCTCGTCGTCGGCTTTCTAGGAGCGTTCACGACGTTCTCCACGTTCAGCCTCGACACGCTCGTGCTGTGGGAGAACGGGCGGCCCGGCTGGGCGGTTCTCAATGCGGCTGGGAGCGTCGTGCTCGGCCTCGCGTGTGTGGCGCTAGGGTTCTGGATCGCCCGGCACTAAGGCCTTCCGCTCTGCGTCTCAGCCGAGGATATAGTAGAGGATCAGCCCGCCAACGGGGAAGAACACGATCAGCAGCGTCCAGAGGATTTTGTCCCCTGACGAGCGCCCACTCTGCCAGAGGTTCAGCAGGGCCACGATGTCGAGGATGACGATGATGAGACCGCAGATGCCACCGACGGGCCCGGTGATGCGGTCGACCAGGCTCGGGCCGCACCCGGCGAGCAGGAGCGTGAGCAGCGAAAGCGCAGCAACGGAGAGAGCAGGCGAGAGGCGGCGAAGCATCGGATACAGACGGTTGAGCCAGAGGATTACCGGGCCTCGCGCACCTTGCGCTGGCCCCAGACGAGATAGATCAGCAGCCCGACGACGGGGATGAAAAGAAGGACCGTCAGCAGCACCTTCGTCCCGATCAGCAAATAGGTCTTCCATACCGAAATCGTCGCCAGGAGGGCGAGGATGCCGTTGAGTACGGCGAGAGCCGTCATCAGGACGGTCGTGGCGAGGCCGAGGAGCGCGAGGGCAGAGACGAGGGCAAGCATGGGGCACGAAGCATCGGTGAACGAGGGACTCTACGCGGCACCGTCTGTGAGGTTACAGCCGAGACGGAACAGGACGGCAGGGGGGCGGGGTTCATGGAGCTAAACGTAACGCTTTTCCGGCATGACGATCGGCCCAATCCAGCTTCCCGAGCGCCCGCTCCTCCTCGCCCCGATGGAGGACGTGAGCGATCCGCCGTTCCGCATTCTGTGCAAGCGGTATGGCGCGGACGTGCTCTACACCGAGTTCATTTCGTCCGGTGGCCTCAGCTATGGAGCCGAGGGCAGCGTCCGCAAGCTCGACTTCTACGAGCAGGAGCGCCCGCTCGGCATCCAGATCTTCGGCGGCGAGATCGATCAGGTCCGCGAAGCGGCGCGCATCGTGGACGCTGCCGGGCCGGACCTGATCGACATCAACTTCGGGTGCCCGGTCAAGAAGGTCGTCTGCAAGGACGGCGGGGCGGGCATTCTCCGCAACCTCCCGAAGATGCAGGCCATCACCGCCGCCGTCATCGAGGAAGCCACGCGGCCCGTCACCGTCAAGACCCGCCTCGGCTGGAACGATGAGTCGATCCAGATCGTCGAGGTGGCGCGGATGCTGGAGGAGACGGGCGTCGCCGCACTCGCGGTCCACGCCCGGACGCGGGCGCAGATGTACAAGGGCGAGGCGCGCTGGGAGTGGCTCCGCAAGATCAAGGAGGAGGGCGTGCGCGACATCCCGTTCTTCGGCAACGGCGATGCGTTCGACCCCGAGCGCATCAAGGCGATGTTCGACGAGACGGGCGTCGACGGCGTGAT
>JABDIZ010000150.1 GCA_013003465.1 Rhodothermaceae bacterium | reverse complement strand
CGTGGAGACGCCCTACGGCGCGCCGTCCTCCGACATCCGCGTCGGCTCGCTGGGCGGACGCCGGGTTGCGTTTCTTGCGCGCCACGGGGAAGGGCACCGGCTACTGCCCACCGAGATCCCCTACCGGGCCAACGTCTACGCACTCAAGATGCTCGGCGTCTCCAAGGTGTTGGCGGCGTCCGCTGTGGGCAGCCTGCGCGAAGACCTGCCGCCGAGGTCCCTCGTGGTGCCGGATCAGTTCCTCGACCGCACGCGGCATCGGCAGGACACGTTCTTCGGCGACGGCCTCGTCGTGCATGTCTCGCTCGCGGAACCGTTCTCGGAGGGCCTGCGGGCGGTCCTGCTCGAGGCCGCGCGCGCCGCCGGGGAGCATGTCACCGACGGCGGTACATACCTCTCGATGGAAGGCCCTCAGTTCTCCACCCGCGCGGAGAGCGTCTTCTACAAGGCGTCGGGCTGCTCGGTCATCGGCATGACAGGCGTGACCGAAGCGCGGCTCTGCCGGGAGGCGGAGCTGGCCTACGCCAACCTGAACCTCGTGACCGACTACGACGCCTGGCGGCCTGCGGAAGCCGGCGTCGACGCCTCCGAGATCCTGGAAGTCCTCCGGCACAACAGCCACGTGGCCACGGAGGTTCTGAGGCGCGCCGTGCCCGCTGTGCCCCGCGAGCCGCTGCCCGCCAACAGCGTCCTGCAAACGGCCATCATCACGCCTTTGGAGACGGTACCTGCGGAGACCCTCGAGCGCCTGGGGGCGATCCTGGCGCCTTACCTTGCGTAGAGGTTGATCTGTAAAGGTCTCAGGTCGAGCCGCAACCTCGTGCGGGCGCAGGGGTTTATCCTCATGTCCCCACTGGGAGGCTCGCTTCGTGACCACACAGACCGCCAAGACGTCCGTTCTCCGTACCGCCCTCCGCTGGGCGCCCGCCGCCTACGCCGCGGTGGCCGTCCTCGCCATCGTGGTGGGCCTGAGTGGCCTCGGCGTGGCCGAGGAGAACAGCTCCAGCAACGAGCTCCCCGTCAGCGTCCGGATCGACCAGTTGATCAACGCCAAGCTCCAGCAGGAGGGCGTCGAGCCCGCACCGCTCTCGAGCGATACCGAG
>JABDIZ010000133.1 GCA_013003465.1 Rhodothermaceae bacterium | reverse complement strand
CTTCCGCGCCACGGACGACGGCCTGCTTGACGGCGCCGACCGACTCTCTGCCGACAGCCTCACCTTCCTGTTCCGTGGCGGCGAACTGCGCGAGCTCCGTGGCACTCGCGGCATCGAGGGGGTGGCCTACGGGCCGCAGATCATCCCGGAGCCCTTCCAGTTGCAGGGCTACGTCTACACGCCCGAGCGACGACCGCTGCGCGCTAGGCTGCTGCCAGATGGATGGGAAGCCGAGTGGCTCGCCAATCCACCTGCTCTATCCGAGGACGAGGCGCTAGAGCCCGTCCCGCCCACCGTGCTGCCGCGCGCTGAGTCCGAGGATCCAGCGGATTTATGAAACGGGCACATTCCCGCCGATGAGCGACCGGAGGCGCGTGAGTGCATCGGCGCTCCAGCGGAGACGGGCACGCAGCATCGCGCGGTGATGGTCCACGGTGAGCAGCCAGAATGGAAGCCCTGGGTTGTTGGACTCCTCACGTTCGACCTGCTTGACGAGACCGTCGAGTTGCGCGAGATCCTCGCGCTGTGCCGCACGGTACTGCTCCACCTGCTCGATCAACGCCGCCGGGGGCGTGAGCGGGCCGAGGAAAAGCTTGAGGAGCAGTTCCTCGCGCGGCGGCACGGGCTCGATGGGGCTAGCGAACCATTCCTGAAGGGCCTCGTGTCCGGCCGGGGTCAGCGCGTAGACCTTGCGGTCGGGGCGCCCTTCCTGCGGCTCGACGGATTTGGTCACCCAGTCGCGCTGCTCCAGGCGCTTGAGGATGGGGTAGATGTGGCCGAAGCTCTCGTTCCAGAAGTGGCCGAGCGCGTCGTCGGCCATCTTTTTGATGTCATAGCCGGAGCGCGCGCCGAGCGCGAGCAGCCCGAGGACAGCGAATTCAGTGCGGTTGGCGGAGGCCATGCGAGCAGGGAAGGGGACCACTGGAAGGTACCAGCAGGCATAGGGGTGTGGTTAGCTTCGGCGCATGGCCAATGCCGCTCCGCTCACCCTCCGCGCCGAAGGACTCGTCAAGCGCTACCGCCGCCGCACGGTGGTGGATGAGGTCTCGCTCTCCGTCGAGGAGGGCCACTGCGTGGGCTTGTTGGGGCCCAACGGTGCGGGCAAGACCACCAGTTTCTACATGATCGTCGGGATGGTGCGGCCCGACGCTGGACGCATTCTCCTCGGAGGCAACGACATCACGCGGACGCCAATGTACCAGCGGGCGCGGCGCGGCATCGGCTACCTCGCCCAGGAGGCGTCGGTCTTCGCCAACCTGTCCGTCGAGGACAACCTGCACGCAGTGCTCGAGTTCCAGCCGCTCAGCAAGGAGGAGCGCGTGAAACGCGTCGAGCGGTTAATCGATGAGTTTGGGCTAGAGCGGGTGCGGCGTTCGAAAGGCTACATGCTCTCCGGGGGCGAGCGGCGACGCACCGAGATCGCCCGGGC
>JABDIZ010000127.1 GCA_013003465.1 Rhodothermaceae bacterium | reverse complement strand
CAATGGCCTCTTTGTCGTCGCGGGAGGCGAGGAGTGCGGCCTCGTTGCAGACGTTGGCGATCTCGGCCCCGGCGAAGCCCGGCGTCATGTTGGCCAGCATCTCCATGTCCACATCGGGCGAGAGCGTCAGGTTGCGCGTGTGGACGCGGAAGATGGCCGCGCGCTGAACGCGGTCAGGCCGGTCCACCATGATCTGGCGGTCGAAACGGCCGGGCCGCAGGAGTGCCGAGTCGAGCACGTCGGGGCGGTTGGTGGCCGCCATGATGATGACGCCCTTGTCTGTGTTGAAGCCGTCCATCTCGACGAGCAACTGGTTGAGCGTGTTCTCGCGCTCGTCGTTGCCGCCGACGAGCGCACCCTTCCCGCGAGTGCGGCCAATGGCGTCGATCTCGTCAATGAAGATGATGCACGGCGCTTTTTCCTTCGCCTGCTTGAAGAGGTCGCGCACGCGCGCGGCACCGACGCCGACGAACATCTCGACGAAGTCAGAGCCGGAGAGGCTGAAGAACGGAACGCCCGCTTCCCCGGCGACGGCCTTGGCGAGGAGCGTCTTGCCCGTCCCGGGCGGCCCCACCAAGAGCACGCCCTTGGGCAGCTTGCCGCCGAGCCGGGTGAACTTCTTCGGGGTCTTGAGGAACTCGACGACTTCCTCGACTTCGTCCTTGGCTTCATCGAGCCCCGCCACGTCCTTGAACGTGAGCTGCTGCCCGTCCATCGCATCGAAGAGGACGGCTTTGTTCTTGCCGATGTTGAGGACTTGCTGCCCCGGCCCGCCCATGCGGCGGAGGATGAACACCCAGAACAGGACGATCAGGCCGAGAAAGAGCAGCCAGGAGAGCAGGCCGCTGAACCACGTGTCGCGGTAGTCCGCCTTGAAGTCGAGCGGAGCGAGGCCCTGCTCCCGGCGTTCGGCATCCACCCGGATCAGGAATTCCGTCAGGTCGTGATCGGCGGGCTTGGTGCTGGTAAAGCGGCGGCGGGCCTCGGCCGGGTCTTCCTGGCGGAAGGTGCGCGCTGGCTCGGCCGTCTCCACGAGGTTCTGCGCCACAGCCTCTTCGGTATAGAGCCCGCGCACATCAACGTTATCGACGACCGTAACCTCGGCGACGTAGCCTTGCTCGATCTGCTCCAGGAAGTCGGAGTAGTCGACTTCGTTGCCGGTGCCGGTCCAGAACAGCGTCTGCAGGGCCAGCAGGCCGAGGAGCAGGAAGATGACGATATAGAAGCCGCCGAGCGAGAAGCGCGGGCGCCCCTTGCCAGGCTTGTCCGGCTTGTCATCGCCGGTCCGGGGATTCAGAAAGTCGCGCTCGTTCTGCGCCATCAGTAGAAAGCAGTCAGGTGATCCGAAAGCCTGAAACAGAACCGGGGGCCCTTGCACCGCGGCGGCGCGGTTTCAGCAAACGGCTAGCCGTACCGTGGCTGCGCAAGGCAGGTTCCGGTTCGCTCGTCAGCTTCGCCTATTCCACACTCGAACCGGAGGAGCCCCCCCGCTCGAGAAGCTGCCCCTCGCTGAGAAGCACCCGGTTGGTCAGTTCGATCACATACGGATCATTCGTACCCGACCGGGGCAGTTGGCCCCGTACTGCCTCCGCCTCGGCGACCGAGGGGTAGAGGCCGATGATAAGCACGTACTGCGTACCCTGAGGCGTCTCCTCTGCAAAAGCGGCGGCCCGAAGCTCGCGCCGGGTGAAGTTGCCCAACAGTGCACGCGCCGCCAGTGCGTTGGGCACCGTTGCCACCCGCCACGTATACGCCCCAATAGAGGTGCTCAAGGGGCGATCGCCGCCCATGCCGAATGTGCCCGGCGGCATCTGTGCCACGAGTTCGGGGGGCAACGCTGCATCGGGGGCAGCAGCATCCGGGAAAGCCTCCGAAGGCACGGCCGCTACAACAGGCTCAGCGAGTTCCTCGAGCGGCTCCTCGTCGGGCTCTTGATCGGCAGGTACTTCCGGCGCGAGTGAGGCGAGCAGAGCCGCACGCAGCCGCTGTGCCCGCTCGGCGTAGGGTGTCTGCGGAAAGCGATTCTCGACCAGCGCATACAGGTCGGCCAGGCCCACCGAGGGAACCCCAGTCGAGTCCGCACCCACAAAACTACCCGTAGAATCCACCACGGCTGAATCGGCCACGAGAGAATCAGCCACGACTGAATCGGCGACAAGAGAATCCGCAGGCAACATTACGGCATCGGTTTGCCCGGCAATGTCCAGGTCGGCGACGGTCGAATCGGCGACGGGCTCGACTTCCTGGCTAGGTGCATCCGGGCTGACCTGTGGCGGGCCCCCTGCAGGCGCGCGGGGCCGGTCGACGCTGCGTGGGTCGATTTCGTCCTCGCTGCGTTCATCGCGCCGATCACCCTCGCCCACGATCTCATCCTCGAGCACATCGGGGAGGCGCTCGTCTTGTGAGGCCCGCCGCCGTTGTTCTAGGAGCGCATCTTCATCAAGGAGTTCATCGTCCACCGCCGCCTCGTCTGACCTCTCCGTTTCGCCCTCGCGCTCCTCCCCATCAGAGGGCACGCTGAGGGTACGGGCCTCAGCGGGCAGTTCGTCGATAGCGGCCACGAGGTCTGGGGGCACGAGATCCGCGGGGAAATCGAGGACGAGATCGAGCGTGTCGCGCTGGACCCAGTCCGTGAATACAGCGGCTGACGCAAGCAGGGCCCGGGCCGCGACTTCGCTGGTGGCGTAGCGCTCGGCTACGGAGAGCATCGACTCAAACGCCTGCCGGTAGGCACCGACCTGCCACCGCGCATACGCCGACTCGTAGGCCTCTTGGGCGAGGGCCAACGAATCCGTCTGGTTCTCGGGCTCCACGGGAGGCAACCCGAGGCGTTCGCGAGCCTGGTCTGCAAGGGGGGTGCCTGCGGCATCGTCCAGCACGCGCTGATAGAGGGGCTCGGCCTCGGAGAGCCGCCCTTGCTCGCGACGCACCTCCGCCAGCGCGTACCGGGAACGCACCGCCACGGGCGCATCCACATCTTCTTCCACCACGAGCCGGTACCACGCCGCGGCCGAATCCGGCTCCGCTAGCGAAAGGAAGAGCACGTTGCCCAACTCGTAGCGCAAGTCCGCACGCTGCAGGCGCAAGGCGATCTGAGTCGCTTCCGTGCGGGGCACGTTCGAAAGGTCGAGGGGCGGGGGCCCGCCCACGCCGGTACCGCTCTGGAGCTCGATCGGTTGCCCGGTCTCATCGGTCCCTGCCAGCACGGCGCCGGTGATGGACGAGCGCCGCCGCCAGTTGGGTACCAGCGGCCGATCCCCCCAGACCTGCTGGAAGGCCACCAGGGCGTCTTGCACGCGCGTCAGATTGCGGTAATTCAGAAAGCCGACCTCGATCCCGCTTACGGTGCCCTCGGTCGTGGGCGTATCGTCGCGCCGGTCGCCGGGGAGGGTCTCCCCTATGAAGCCTGTGGTCCCGCCAAAGCCGCTTTCGGCCCGGCGCGTGTTCAACCGCCGCTGCTCCTCCAACCACGCCGCCTGCCGCTCAGCTTCGATGACCCGGATGGCCGCGCGAAAGTCCTCCTCATTCAGGCTTCCGAGGTAGAGCAGCGAGTCGGCCTCGGCGAGGCGCCCGGCAATGTCGGCATAGCTCCGAAACACATCAGCCTGCCGCCGCACGCCGGTCAGGGCCGCACGCGTCACCAGTTCTTCGCGGCCCGGTTCGGTGCGCAGGTTCGTCGCGGCCGTGTCGAAGTAGGCCGCCGCGCGGATGTAGTCGCCCCGCACATCGCGGTAGAAGGACCCATAGTGCAGGTAGGTCTCGGCACGCGGTACGGCGGCCCGGCGAAAGTCCTCGTCGTAGAGCAGCGCCTCGAAGCGCTCGCGCGCCTCATCTGGCCGGTCGGCAGCGGCGAGGATGCGCGCGTAGGCCAACTCCACCTCGGCCCGGTTCTGGAAGTTCTTATCGTCGCGGCGCATGCGCCCGATGAGCGAGAGCGCCTCGTCCGGGCGCCCGGCGTCGAGGCCGAGCACGAGCGCTTGGCTCAGGCGAGCGG
>JABDIZ010000120.1 GCA_013003465.1 Rhodothermaceae bacterium | reverse complement strand
CAATGGGAAGCAGCCGCTCCTCGAACGACTGTCCGCCGACCTTCTTGCTGCGCGTCATGACTTGATCGGCCCATATATCGCGAGGGTAAACCTGGTCCATCCACGCCGCGAAGCGGTCGCTGGCCGTTCCGAAGCGGAGCTGCGGATGGATGCGCCGCACGTCGTAGCGGGCGGCTTCGGCGCGGCGCTCGTCTACGGTTCGGGTCATGGCGAGGAGAGGGGAGCGGGCTGGGGATCTTCCTCGCCCCGGCGCGACCGGAGCACCCCGCGGATGGTGTGGCTGGTGACGAAGAGGCCGAGCACGATGAAGACGTGGTAGGAGAGGAACCGCCACAGGAGCAGCGTCGAGCCCTCGAAGCCGTTCGGGATGAGCGGCGCGAGGAAGAGCAGGTAGAGGCCCTCCATGCCGCCCGAGCCGCCCGGCGTGGGCACGGCCAGGACGGTCAGCCACATGGCGCCCGTGCGCAAGAGGAACTCGAACCAGGCGAGGCCCGGCGTGACGCTCCACACAATGAACAGCACCACGAGGTAGCGCGAGAACCACACGCCCGCCGAGTACAGGAAGCCGATGACGTAGAAGCGAATGGGCTGGCCGCGCAGCACCTTGGCCTGCTCCTTGAGCTTCTCCATCTCGGCCATCACGCGGTCCTCGAAGCGCCGCAGCCACTTCAGCCGGAGCAGCCAGCCCGCCGCCTTCTCGATCACCTCCGGCTTGATGACGGTCGCGTAGGCGAAGAAGGCCACCCACAGCAGCATCACGAGGAAGTAGGTCGTGAGCGTGCCTGCGCCTACCGCGCCGAGCGCCGGGGGAAACACGTCAAGGTAGGCCGTGGCGTAGAGGATAACCGGGATGGTCGCGGCGAACCACACCTGATCCATCAGCATCGAGAAGAGCATCACCGCTGTGGCCTGCCCGACCGGGATGTCGTTGTCCTTCGCCACGAAGTAGCTCGCGAACGGCGCCCCGCCGATGGCCGACGGCGTCACGGCCGACATGAAGTCCCACGCGAGTTGCGCGCGGACGCCCTTGCGGAACGGAACGAGGCCGTGCGAGATGTAGCGAAGCCGCACGCCGCCGAGCGCGAGTTGGACTCCGAGAAACGTGACCGCCAGGGCGAGCAGACCCGGGCGCAGCGCCTCAGCCATCAGCCGGAAGGCACCGGGCTGATAGGTGAGGTAGAGAATCCCGCCGAGGACGGCGAGGCTCAGCGACACCGGCAGAACGAGGTCGCGCGCGGAGTAGCTGCGGCCAGAGGGGTCAACGGGAGCAGAGGGCGAGGGGGCGGCCATCGGGTGAGAAGTGGCTCAGCGCGAAGATACCGTGCGACCCGCCCGCTTTGTTGCACTCACTCCGCCTCGATTACCGCGCGGAGTTTCGCATAGGTCGTCTCCAGATCCTCCGGGATCACCTTCACCCCGCCAATGACGGGCATGAAGTTGGTGTCGCCGTGCCAGCGGGGAACGAGGTGCTGGTGCAGATGCCGGGGAATGCCCGCCCCGGCAGCCTCGCCCTGGTTGATTCCGACGTTGAAGCCATCCGGCCGGAGCGCCTCGCGGAGCCAGCCCATCGCACGAGCCGTCAGGCGGGCCAGTTCGATGTGCTCGTCGTCCGTGAGGGCGTCGTAGGCATCCACCTCGCGGTAGGGGACGAGGAGGAGGTGCCCGTTGGTGTATGGGTACCGATTCAGCACCACGTACAACGCATCGCCCCGCCAGATGACGAAGTGTTCGGCGTCGCGTTCGGGCGCGGCGGCAATCTGCGCGAATACCCCAGGGCCGTCCGCATCGCGGCCCTCGCGCGACGCATCCGCGGCGTGGGCGACATGCTTGCTGCGCCAGGGGCTCCAGAGATGGTCCATATCGGAAGAGGGGCCAAACCAAGCGTAGATTACGCGCCGACTCACCCGTTTGCCCATGCCCATTCTGGAAGGAAGCCTCGTCGTCCCGGACGATGCCCGGTTCGCGCTCGTCTGTGGCCGCTTCAACGAGATGATCACGCACCGCCTGCTTGAGGGCGCCCTCGATGCACTCACGCGCCACGGAGCCGAGACTGAGGCCGTCGATGTGGCCTGGTGCCCTGGAGCCTTCGAGATTCCGCTCGTGGCCCAGACGATGGCCGAGAGTGGGCGCTACGACGCTGTGATCTGCCTCGGCGCCGTGATTCGCGGCGCGACGTCGCACTACGACTTCGTGGCGGGCGGCGTCGCCAACGGCATCGCACGGGCAGCGCAGGAGACCGGTGTGCCGGTCTTGTTCGGCGTGCTGACCGTCGAGACCATCGAGCAGGCGCTGGAGCGCGCCGGGACCAAGGCGGGCAACAAAGGCGCCGAGGCGGCGGTAGGGGCTGTGGAAATGGTCAATCTCCTGCGCCAACTTCGCGTAGATTAGGCGCCCACCTCTTTTCTGAGTTCACGCCGCCTGCCGCTCGACCTGTTCGCTACGTCGTTGTTGTCCACGAGTCGTCGGGCCTAGGCCCGGTTCATCCTCGTCATTATGCGAACAGGTGCCTTGCCGCGTCAGCGGCTTCTCATCGGGTTGGGTCTCTGGGTGGGAGCCCTCGGGCTCATCGCCAGCGCGCAGGCGCAGTCGGGCTGGCAGGCCTATCCGGCGTTGCGCGAGGTCCGCGCGATGGATGCCTCACCCGAGGCCGTCTGGACCGCTACCACGGGCGGCGTTTTCGCCTATGCCCCGTCGTCTGGGGAGATCACGCGCTACACCCCGGTCGAAGGGTTGTCTGGGGTCGAGGCCAGCGCCCTCGTCTACGATCCTGCCCGTGACGCCATCTGGCTGGGCTACGAAGATGGTGTGCTCGACCGTCTGGAGGTCGCCACGGGCGACGTGTCGTCGTTCTTCGATATCGCTCGGGCGGACCAGTTCACCGACCGCGGCATCAACCGCATCCGCATCAACGGCGACTCGCTCTTCGTCGCGACGGCATTTGGCCTCGTGGTCTTCGACGCCGCGCGGGAGGAAGTCCGGGATACCTACTCTCGGCTTGGTCCCCTCGACCCCGGTACGCCCGTCAATGACGCCATCGTCGCACCGCTGCCTGGAGGGGCTGTGCAAGGCCTCTGGCTTGCCACCGACGCCGGCGTGGTCTACGCCGATCTGGCGAGTCCCAACTTGCAACAGCCCTCGGCGTGGACGCGCGATGATGCAGCGCCTGCACCTGCGACCTGTCTGGCGGTCTATCAGGAACGGCTGCATGCGTGTGCCAGCCAGGACGCCCTCGTCCGGCAAGCGGAGGGCACGTGGACTCCAGGGTTCTTCACCGGTGCCGCCATTCTCGACATCGTAGCGGAGGAGAGTCGCCTACTGGGCATCTCTCAGTTTCGCGTCTTCCGCTTTGAAGTAAATGTAGGGCGCTCGGACTACGCGGTGGGTGCGCTGACGTCCCTGCGCGCACTCGCTGTGGGACCGGACGGCCAGATCTGGGTAGGCGATGGCAAAGACGGTCTCATCCGCTTGCCCGAACCAGGCACGGAGACGGGATCTGTGAATGTCGAACCCACGCAAGTGGTGATTCCCGAAGGCCCGTTGCTCAATACCGTGGCGGGCCTCGCCGTAGGGCCAGACGGCACGCTCTGGGTCTCGCACACCCGGCCAAGCGGCCGCACCGGCTTTAGCCGACTCGATGCAAACGGGTGGACGACATTCGCGAGCGATGACCCCGGTCTGGACATTGCCACGCTTACTTACGAGAGCGCGTCTGTTGGGCCGGATGGGACGTTCTATGCCGGTTCTGAAGGAGACGGCTTAACCGAGGTGACCCCAGAGGGCATCGTCCGGACCTATCGGGATGACAACTCTACCCTCGCGTCGGCGTCCACCTCCAACCCTACCTTTATCGTCGCGGCCGATGCGATGCCCGATGCCAGCGGAGAGCTCTGGGTGACCAACCGAGGGGCGCCTCTCCCACTCCACGTTCGCACGGTCGATGGGCAGTGGCAGGGGTTGCCCCACCCACCAGGCGTTCCCAGCTCGGTTCTCTTGGATCGCCTCGTGATTGACTCCTTCGGTAACAAATGGGTGACGGTACGCTCAAGCGCTTCTGCCGCGGGCCTAGGACTGGCGGCCATCTCCACCGGGGGCGATCCGCTCAGCCCGGCGGACGATCAGGGGTTCTACATCAACGAGGTTGGGGTGAGCGGCGTCGGCCTGCCCAGCGCCGATGTCAAGGCGCTGGCCTTCGATCTCGACGACCGACTCTGGATCGGAACGGCGCGTGGTCTGGCCATCATCTTCTCTCCCGGGTCAGCCTTCGGCGGCGACCCGTCGCTGGTGCAGCCGCAATGGGCGCGTACCGCCGATGGGGCTTCGTTCCTGTTACGCGACCTCGACATCGCCGACATCGCCGTGGATCCCGCTGGCCAGAAGTGGCTCGCTTCGACCACTGGCGCATGGCTCCTCAACGCCGATGGCGATACGGTCGTACGCCAGTTCTCGCAGGAGAACGCCCCGCTGTTCTCGGATAACATCGTGGCCGTGGCCGTGGATGAAACAACAGGCCGCGTCTACTTTGCCACCGAGTTGGGGCTCCAGAGCGTAGAGGGCGAGGCCTCAGCACCTTCGCCTACCGTAGTGGATCTGACCGTGGCCCCGAGCCCATATCGCCCCGATCAGCATTCGCAGGGTGTGCTTATCAGCGGGCTGGTGGCCGAGACCACCGTGCGCGTGCTCACGCTCGATGGGCAGGTGGTGGCGACGCTGGATGGCCGCGGTGGTTCGGTTCGCTGGGATGGCCGCGACGACCGTACCGGTGGCCTTGCGCACTCAGGGGTCTACCTCGTCGCAGCGATTGCAGCGAATGGGGAGGAGACGGCCTACGGCAAGATCGCCGTGCTACGTTAGACGCGACCTCGATCCGCTCAGCGGATGACGGAGAGTGTGAGCGTCTCGGCCGTGGTGCCCACTTCTAGGCGCGCCACATACACGCCCGGGGCGAAGCCCTCGGTCTGCACAGTCACCGTCGTGGCAGTCCCGGCGCGGAGCGTGCCCTCGAAGAGCATGGCCACGCGGCGGCCGAGCACGTCGAAGAGGGCGAGCGTGGCTGGACTATCTGTGGGAATGTTCAGGCGCAGCGTCGTGCTCGACTGGACGGGGTTGCTGCCCGTCAGTGTTAGGGCGGGAGGGAGGGCATCCGGACCCGGCTCATTGGCGACGGTCGTGAGGCGAAACTTGTTGATGATGCCCTCAAAGATGTGGACCGAGTAGAGTTCGCCGTCGGCATCGGTGCCAAAGCTGCCTATTTGGATGGCCTCCTCGTCATCGCCAAGGATCCGATCGAAGAGCGTTTCGACCGTGGCCGTCTGGCCATCGTAGGTGAGAGACCAGATAGACGATAGACAATGGTCGGCAAAGATGTACTTGCCGACGAGGTCGGGCAGCAGCGTGCCCCGATAGACATAGCCACCAATGACAGCACACCGCCCTTGTGCGTGCGGATACTCGTAGATAGGCAGGGTGAGCCCTGTCATGTCGCAGCCGGTTGACGGGTTGAAGCACGCCGCACCTTCCATGATGGCCCAGCCATAGTTACTTCCCGCCTCGATAATGTCCACCTCTTCACGACTGCCCTGTCCCACATCGCCTGCCCAGAGGGTCCAGTTATCGGCTGGGTCGAAGGCAATGCGGAAAGGGTTACGAAAGCCATAGGCGTAGATCTCGTCGCAGTTGCCGCCAGGCCCATCGGCGAACGGGTTGTCGGCGGGGACCGTTGCGATTCCCACCTCGGCACAGTCGAGCGCGTTACCGGTGCCCTCTACGCTGAGGCGGACGATAGTACCGAGCAGCGTTTCGAGGTTCTGGCCGTTGCCCGCCGGGTCGCCCGCCGAGCCGCCGTCGCCGTGGGTCATGTAGAGGTAGCGCTCGTCGCCGGGGCCTTCCGGTGGGCCAAAGGCGATGCTGCCTCCATTGTGGCCCATGAAGTTCTCTAGGGCATCATCGCCTTCGTACATAATGACCTCGGAGGCGGGATCAGCCCTGCGCGGGTCCGTGGCTGAGCGGGTCCACCGGCTGATCCGCTGACGGCGTGGGTTTCGTGCCGTGTAGTTGGTGTAGACGTAGCCGTTCGTGGCGTAGTCGGGGTGGAAGGCGAGGCCTACGAAGCCCCGCTCACCACCCGAGGTCAGTTCTTCGGGAAGGACGAGGAAGGTATCCGGCACCGCCACCGCCGCATCGTTATCGAAGACGAGCAAGTTGCCATCTTGCTCCGTGACGAACACAAGCGTTGAGCCGTCACCCGGATGGAAGAACCCGGTGGGGTTCGTGAAGGTCAGATTCGGAAACGCATTGTCAAACGTGATGCTCTGGGCTACGGGAGGGGTCGCAACGCTTAAGGCGATCAGGCAAACAAGGGCGTAGCGCATGAGGGGCCTCAGTGATGTCGGCGAATGTGATATCGAGAACATAGGGGTTGCTCGGACCTGTTTGGAAGATGTGCATACCCGCTGGCCTCCCGGGAAAGAAGGCTGTAATCAAACCCACTGGGGGATGCGAGGGTGTGGGCGTTCTCCCTAAAACGTAGACCCGGAGCAGAGTGGATCAGCGGACCACTGAAAGCGTGAGTGACTCGACGGATGTCTGGGTGTGCAGACGTGCCACGTAGATGCCATCCGCCAGCTCCTCGGTCTGCACGGTCACCGTCGTGGCGGTCCCGGCGCGGAGCGTGCCCTCGAAGAGCGTGGCCACGCGGCGGCCGAGCACGTCGAAGAGGGCGAGCGTGGCTGGACTATCTGTGGGAATGCTCAGGCGCAGCGTCGTGCTCGACTGAACGGGGTTCGCCCCAGTGAGCATCAGCGCGGGCTGTGTGGTGGGTTCTTCCTCGGTTGCGGTCGGAGGTGTGCGGAGCAGCTGCCGCAACTCGCCGTTGAGCGAGACGATGTAGAGTTCTCCCTCAGCATCCACGCCGAACGCCGACGGGGAGAGGCCTGTGGGGTGCTGGATGAGTTCGTTGGTGGCTGTCATGCCGTCGTACGCAAGCCGCCAGATCGCTCCCGTGCAATAATCGCCATAGACGTACTCGCCGACGAGTTCCGGGATGAGCGCGCCCCGGTAGACGTAACCTCCCGTGATGGAGCAATTGGCCATGGCGTGGCTGTATTCGTAGATCGGGAGCGTGAGGCCACTCTGGTCACAACCGCTCGACGGGTCGAAGCAGTGGAAGCCCTCCATCGTATTCCAGCCGTAGTTGCCCCCCGCCTCGATGAGGTCGATCTCCTCCCACTGGTTCTGGCCCACATCGCCGACCCAGAGATCGTCGGTAGCCGAGTCGAAGCTCATGCGGTACGGATTGCGGAGGCCGTAGGCGTAGATCTCGTCGCAGTCACCACCGGGGCCGTCTGCAAACGGGTTATCGGCCGGGACCGTAGCGGAGCCTGCATCGGCGCAGTCCAGCGGACCGCCGCCACCGTTCACGTCAAGGCGGACAATGGTGCCGAGCAGCGTGCCAAGGTCCTGACCGTGTTCGCCCTGATCGTCGAAGGCGCCGCCGTCGCCGTGCGTCACGTAGAGGTAACGGTCATCGCCGGGGCCTTCCGGCGGGCCAAAGGCGATGGCGCCTGCATTGTGGTTGCTCCATCCTGCCAGGGCAGGGTCGCCTTCGTACAGGATTTCTTCGGAGTTGGGATCGGCTGCGGTCGCGGTGGTTCGGGTGAACCGGCTCACCCGCTGGCGGCGGGGATTCGAGACGGTATAGTTGACGTAGAAAAAACCATTGGTGGCATAGTCCGGGTCGAAGGCGAGGCCGAGGAGACCGCGCTCGCCACCGGACGTGACGCGGTCTTCGATGTCGAGAAATGTATCCGCGGCATCTACCCCCGGGTCATTTGCGAACACCTTGATCGTGCCGTTCTGTTCTACGACGAAGAGTAAGTCAGAGCCGTCGCCGGGGTGCTGGAAATCAACCGGGCTGGAAAAGGAGGGGAGATCAGGAAAGGGGGCGGCGAGCGTGATGGTCTGGGCCCCGGCCGGGAGACTGAGAAGGCCGAGTAGGGAGAAAACGAGGAGGCGCATAGGAGGGGGAGCAGGTGGGGGGAGGCAACGAGCGGCCCATCATACTAAGCGCATGACGGGCAGAGGTTCGCGCTGAAAGGGTGTCTCGCGCAAATCATGGGGGATATGGACGGTGCGTCGTACCTTTCGCCCACCTGTCACCCCCTGGTTTTGCCACGTCGGCCCGTATGGAAATCCCCTCGATTCAGGGACTTCAGATCGAAGCGGCCTTGCGGCCGTTAGAGCAGAGAAAGGCCACCGGCGAGCAGCAACGCCGTCTTCGGATCGGTGTCCCCAACGAGGCCGACAACGAGGAGCGCCGCGTGTCGCTGGCGCCCTATGCGGTACGGATTCTTGTGGCGAACGGGCACGAGGTGTTCATCCAGGCCGGAGCAGGCGCGCAGGCCAACTTTCCCGATATGGAGTATGCGGAGGCGGGCGCGCAGATCTCGCCCTCGGCCGAGGACCTCTATGCGGCCACCGAACTCGTCGTCAAGGTGTTCCCGCCTCGCCCGGATGAGCTTGCCCTGATGCAGGAGCGGCAGACGCTCATCTCGGCCCTGCACCTCGGCGGAATCACGCCCGACTATCTCCAGAAGCTGATGGATCTCAAGGTGACAGGCATCGGCTTCGAGTTCATCACCGACGCCGACGGGACGCTGCCCATCGTACGCATGATGCACGAGATCTCGGGCGTGATGGCGATTCAGACGGCCGCGCGTTGCCTTGAAAGCTCGACCGGCGGGCGCGGCGTGGTGCTCGGCGGCATCTCGGGCGTACCGCCCTCCACCGTCGTGATCCTCGGCGCGGGCGTCGTGGGAGAGTGGGCGGCGCGGACGGCCCTCGGCTACGGCGCGCACGTCATCGTGTTCGACACCGACCTGCCCGCGCTGCGCTCGCTAGAGCACTACCTCGACCGCCGCATCACGACGGCGATGGCCAACGAGCAGTACGTCAGCCAGGCCGTCCAGAGCGCCGACGTGGTCATCGGCGCGATGATGTCGGTGGGGCAGCGCTCGCCGATGCTGATCACCGAGGAAATGGTGCGGGCGATGCGTCCCGGTTCTGTCATCGTCGATGTGGTGATCGACCAGGGCGGCTGCGTGGAGACGAGCCACCCCACGACGCACGCCGAGCCCACGTTCGTTCTTCATGACGTGATCCACCACTGCGTGCCCAACATGCCCTCGAACGCCGCGCGCTCGGCCAGCTACGCCCTTTCGAACGTGCTCGTGCCCTACCTGCTCGACATCGGCGAGACCGGATCCATCAACGACGCGCTCTGGACCAACATTAGCCTGCGCACGGGCACCTATGTCTACCGGCGGCACCTGACCAAAAAGAGCCTCGCGGTCATGTTTGGGATGCCGCACCGAGACATCGAACTACTCATCGCATCGGGGATCTGATCGGCTGATGCGCATCGTTTCGCTTCTCCCTGCCGCTACGGAGTGGTTGTGCGCGTTCGGTGCGGGCGATACCCTCGTCGGCCGCACGCATGCCTGCGATTGGCCGCCCGCCGTGCAGGAGCGCCCTATTCTCACGCAGCCGAACGCTGTCTTGGGCGAGACGGCAACCTCGATCGATCAGGCCGTGCGTGAGACGGTGCAGGCAGGCCTCAGCCTCTACACGGTGGACCTGGATCAGCTCTGGGCGCTGCAGCCGGACCTGATCGTGACGCAGACGCAGTGCGCCGTCTGTGCCGTGGACCGCTCAGCGCTCGACGCCGCGCTGGCCGACTGGACTGGTATGCCTCCCACCGTCTTCGACTTCGCGCCGACTACGTTCAAGCAGGTCGTGGATCAGGCTCTCGCTCTCGGTCGTGCAGCGGAACGCTTTCCTGAGGCCATGCACATGATTGCGCAGGGGGAACTGGAGTTGCGGACGTTGCGAGACCGCCTGCAACTGACCACGCGGAGGGTGTGGCAGCCCCGACCGTTGCCTGCGTCGAGTGGACCGAGCCCTTGATGACGGCGGGGCACTGGATGCCGGACCTCGTCGCACATGCCGGAGGACGGGCCGTGCTAGCCGTCGCCGGGCAGCCGTCGCCAGTCATTACCTGGGAGACCCTGGTGAAAGCCGACCCAGACGTGATCACAGTGGCAGCCTGTGGTCGGTCTATCGAAGAAGGGGTATCGGATCTGGGGGATCTTCGAGCGCGGGCGGAGTGGGGGTGGTTGCAGGCCGTGCAGCGCGGCCGTGTCTACGTGTTCGATGGAAGCGCCTATTTCAACCGGCCCGGGCCGCGCCTCGTTCGCTCGGCCGAGTTGCTCGCCGCCGCCCTCCACGGGGACCGAGCGGGTGTAGCGGTCGAACCGGGGGCCTTCCTACGCGTTGAGGCGTGAGGACCTGCTGGCGGCGTTGTCCGTCCCGTTCGATGAGCCTCCACGATCTGCCTGCTACACTGCACCGACTTGTCCCGCTTCGTGCAGAGGTGGACCTGGAGGCACTGCGCCACAACGTGCGGGTCCTGCAGGGACGGGCCGGTGCGGCGGAACTGATCGCAGCCATCAAGGCCGATGCCTACGGGCACGGCGTGATCCCGATTACGCGGGTGCTGGTGGAGGAGGGAGTGCCCCGGTTTGCCGTCGCCAACGTGCCGGAAGGTGTGGAACTCCGCGAGGCTGGGATCGAAGCGCCCGTCCACGTGCTGGGGGCACCGCTGCCCGAGTACTTGCCCGCCTACGCCCGCTACGACCTCATCGTCACCGTGTCCTCCGGGGATGTAGCCGAAGCAGTGATCGAGGCAGCCACCAAGGTCGGGCCGCTGACGGCGCACCTGAAAGTGGATACCGGGATGCACCGCCTCGGCATCCCCCCCGATGAGGTGCCTCCCGTGCTCGCCCGGCTTCAAGAAACACCGGGCATCGAGGTCGAAGGGCTCTGGACGCATTTTGCCACGCTGGGCGATGCCTTTACTACCGAGCAACTCGCCCGCTTCGACGCCTTGGTCGAGCAACTAGACGGCATCGGCCGCGCAGGCACCCATGTCACCAATACAGGTACCCTATTTCTCGTCTCGGGAGCGGTGCAGGGGCGGGCCTTCGTGCGAGCGGGCGGGGCGCTCTTCGGTCTCGTGGACGACCCGGCTGTTGCAGCCGAGGCAGACGACCTGAAGCCGGTCATGCGGCTCGTCTCGCGGGTTGTTCACCTCCAGACCGTCGCGGCGGGCGAGACCGTGTCCTACGGCCGGACGTGGACCGCCGATCAGCCGACGTGCATCGCCACCGTCGCGGCCGGGTACGGGGATGGCCTGCCTCGGTCGCTTTCCAACACGGGTTTCGTGGGCATTGGCGGGCGGCTGTGGCCGATAGCCGGGCGCGTATGCATGGACATGTTGATGCTCGACCTCGGTTCGCCGGAGGGCCCTGGGGCTTCAGTACAGATTGGAGATGAGGCGGTGCTCTTTGGTCCTGGCGGCCCATCGGCGGCGGAGGTGGCCCGGCAGGCAGGCACGATCACCTATGCCCTGACAAGCGGCCTGACGGCGCGCGTCCCCCGCCTAACCATCGGCGAGGGGAGCGCCTCGGCAATTCCGACGCCGACCGGTGCGAAACCGGATCGTGTTTCGGTGTAGCCGGTTATATTTCGATCCAGGCCCGCCCTCCCGCTCACTCACCCTTCCTCCCATGGCCACGTCCACGCCGAACGAGTTGACCATCCTCGTCGTTGACGACGAAGAAGACGTCGTCGAAATCATTAGCCACTTCCTCCGCGAGGAGGGATACAACGTGCTTACGGCGCACGACGCCGACGAGGCGCTCGCGAAGGCCAACACGGACATCGACTGCATCGTGCTCGATGTGATGCTGCCGGGCATGAGTGGCTTCGAAATCGCCAAGCGACTACGCGGGCGGGTGGAGACGGAGAAGATCCCAATCCTCTTCCTCACGGCCAAAACGGAGGAGGACGACCAACTCGAAGGCCTCGCGGCGGGGGGCGATACCTATCTCAAGAAGCCGGTCAGTCCGCAGGTAGTGCTCGCCAACATCCGCGCCGTGCTGCGCCGCACCGGCACCGAGGAGAGCAAGATCCTCACCGTCAACAACCTGACGATCTACGAGGACGAGTACCGCGCCACGCTCGAAGGCGAAGACCTCGGCCTGACGCTGACTGAATTCGAACTGCTCCGCTACCTCGTCCGCCATCCGCGCAAGGCGTTCACGCGCCAGCAACTGCTGGAGACGATCTGGAAGGATGCCATGATGGTCACCGAGCGGACGGTAGACGCGCACATCAAGAACCTGCGCGAGAAGCTGGGCGACTTCGCCAAGCACATCCAGACCGTGCGCGGCGTCGGCTACCGCTTCGTCGAAGAGGAACCGACGGAGGTCTGAGTTCAGAGAGCAGAGGGTTGAAGACAGAAGGCAGGCTTGCAGGCCGGCCTTCCGTCCTCTGCCCTCTGCCTGCTGTCTTCTGAACCCATGCTTCGCTGGAAGACCTTTCGCGATCTCTTCTATCCACGCCGCGCTTCGACGCAGACGTGGATGATGCTCACGTTCGCGTTGTTCGTAGGCCTTGCGGTGGTCGGCATCGGGCTCTATTCGTTCTTCGTGTTGCGGGGGCAGGTGCAGGAGGCCGCACGCGAGACGCTCCTCGACGAGGCCGTGCGCATCGCGCTCCTCCTCGAAGCCGAACCGGACGGGCTGTCCGTCCGCGCCCTCGCCAGCGACATCGCCGACGTGTCGGCGCTCGACATGGCTGTGGCGCGGCTCGACACCACCGAAGGAGTCTGGCGCCCCTTCCTAGGCCCTATCAACGATGCCTTCTTGCAATTGCCCGAGGTGCAGGGCGCGCGCGGAGATGGAGTGGCGTTCGCTGAGCGCGAGGATGAGGACGACGGCGAGCAGAAGCTCTACGTAGCCCTCTTTCGCCCGGCCTCTAATCTGATGGTGCGGCTGGGCCAGCCCGCGCCGCCGCTCTATCAGGCGCTCCAAAAAGTGCAGGCCACGCTTGCTATCGGGATGGCGCTGGCGCTGTTGCTCGCCCTCATCGGCGCTTGGATCGCCGCACGGCAGGTGACCCGACCGCTCAAGGCGATCTCGCAGAGCGCCCAGCAGATCAACGAAGGCGCCCTGGACCACTCGATCCGAGTACGAACTCGCGCGGCCGAGTTTCAGGACCTCGCGCGGAACCTCAATCAGATGGCCGGGCGCTTCCGTGCCGACATCCACGAGCTGCAGCGCATGCAGCGCGTCCAGAACGAGTTCATCGGCAACGTCAGCCACGAGGTCAAGAACCCCATCTTCGCCGTCTTCGGCTACCTCGAAGCGCTCGGCTCGGACCGCCTCCCGACCGAGCAGCGCAAGCGCTATGCGCAGAAAGGCCTCGCCAACCTGCAGCGCCTCAACAACCTCTTCGGCGACCTGATCGAGATTGCCAAGCTGGAGTACCGCGAGGACCTCATCCGGCCCGAACGCTTCGACCTGCAAGACCTGATCAGCGAGGTGTCGGAGATGCTGGAGCCCAAGGCCGAAGACAAGGGCCTGGATCTGCTCTGGGAGAACCCGGCGCTCGACGTCTTCGCCGACCGCAACCGGATCCGGCAGGTGCTCACCAACCTGATCGACAACGCCATCGCCTACTCCGACGAGGGCAGCGTGCGCTGCCGCATGCGCCGCCACCGCGACAAGGCGCGCGTCGAGGTCGTGGATACCGGCCGCGGGATTTCCGAAGAGCACCTCGACCGTGTCTTTGAGCGCTTCTACCGTGTGGACGCAGCTCGCAGCCGCGCACAGGGCGGCACGGGCCTCGGCTTGGCCATCGTCAAGCAAATTCTCCAGGCACACGGCGAGATGATCCAGGTGGAGAGCACCAAGGGGCGTGGGACGCGTTTCTGGTTCGAGTTGCCCCTTGCGGAGACGGCGGAAATTCCCGCGATGGGAGATGGGGTAGCCGAAGTGCCCACGCCCGCGCCGACTGCGTCCTAGCCACGGTGCTAAGAGCGAAGGGGCCATAGCGTTGAGGTCAAGCATGACGTAGCTTCGGCAAGCCACTCTTGTTGTCTCCTCTGATGTCTGCGCCTCTCTTTCGTTTCCGGTTGCTGCTGATCGTGCTCGCCGTGGGCTGGAGCGGATGCCTCGTGTTCGAGTTTAGAAAGCCCGATGTGGAGCCCGTGGACCTCGTTGTGCCACCCGTGGAGGTCGAGTCGCCGGTGCGAGCCCATCTGTTGGATGGCTCCATCGTTGTGTTCCGGACGGGTGCGCGCTTCCTGGGCGACTTCGTGCTCGGCGAGGGCGAGCGGTATGCCGTGGACGCGACGTTTACGGGGCGCGTCGCCCAGATTGCACTCGACAGCGTGGCAGCGATGGAGACGTACACGACCGACATCCGCGAGCCTCAGAGCTTTGCCGCTACCCTTGGCGTCTCGACGCTCCTCACCGTCGGCTCGGTGGCGCTGTTCAAGGCCATCTTCGGCTCGTGCCCGACGACCTACGCGGATAGTGCCGGGGTGCCCGTGCTCCAGGCCGAGTTGTTCTCCAACAGCGTTGCGCCGCTACTGGAGATGCGTGATGTGGACCGATTGCGAGCCCATCCTGACGCGTCCGGGGCCTTGCGCCTCGATGTGCGGAATGAAGCGCTGGAAACCCACTACCTCAACCATCTCGAACTCATCGAAGTGGCGCACGCGGAGGATGAAATAGCCGTCCCCGCACCCTTTGGCCAGGCCTATGGCTTACGCCATGCCATTTCGCCCCGAAACGCCACCGACCGGGCTGCTCGCGATGTGCGGGCGCTCCTGGCAACCGAGGATGCGGTGGCCTATCAAACGGCTGAGTCGGTGCTCGATAGCGTAACAGAGGATGATCCAACGGACTGGATCGAACTGGCCTTTCCAGCACCCGCCTCGGACTCGTCAGCCGTGCTGCTCCGGCTCCGCAACAGCCTGTTCTCAACGGTCTATTTCTACGAGTTCATGCTGGCGCAGCAGGGCGCCGATGCCCTCGACTGGATCCACACCGGCCTGTCCAACGTCAGTGCCGCCATCGAGATGGGGGATTTCTACGTGCAACGGATGGGCTTGCGCGTCGAGGTGTGGGAGGACGGGACATGGCGCGAAACCGGACGCGTGACCGAAGTTGGGCCGATTGCGTGGAGCGAGGTGGCGGTTGCCTTCCCCACGCCACCGGGCCCAGAGGTGCGCGTGCGCCTCCGCTTCGTCGCCGACGCGTGGCGTATCGACCGGGTAGCGCTCACGGAGGTGCGCCTGCTCCCGACACGGACCGTGCCGCTCGATCGCGTGGAAGAAGCGCCGCCCATCGGCGACACCGACGCCGCAGCGAGACTCAGACGCCCCGACCGTGCGTACCTCATGACCTATCCCGGCGAACGCTTCACCGCTGTCTTTGAACCGCGCCCCTCGTCCGCGCCCGCCCGCTCGTTCTTTCTGGCCGCGCAGGGCTACTACATCGAATGGATGCGCGGCGATTGGCTCCGGGAGCGCGTGGCCGGGGAGCCGTTCCGTGCGGATGACGCGACCCTTGTGGCGGCGCTCCGGCGGTGGCAACAGGCGAAGCCTGCGTATGAAGCTCAGTTCGAAGCGACTCGTCTCCCCGTCCGATGATGCGTTTCACTCTCAGCCGCGTTCTGCCTGGCAGAGCCGTCGGGCTCTTGCTCTGCGGGCTCTTGCTCTGCGGGTGTCTTCGTTTTGGCTCGACGGGTTCCGAACTGACGCCCGCGCAGAGTCCGCATGGGGCGCACGTGGAGGTGCAGGCGGCAGAGCCGGTGGCAGGTGAACTACTCGCCGCCCGAGATGAGGGGCTCGTGCTCTTGGCCGAAAGGCGCGTCGTCCTCGTGCCGTTCTCCGCGCTTCGTGCTCCGTCCACCATCGAAGGCGTCGTACGATTACGGCCGTTCACGACGCCTTCGATGCAAGATCGGGAGCGCCTCCGCCTGCTCAGCCGGTTTCCTGGAGGCATTCCCGAAGGCTATCTCGCGCAACTCCTGGGCGACGCAGGCCAAACCGAAATTGCGGTCCTCCGATGATTCGCCTCGTTGTCTTTCTCGGTCTGCTCGGGTTTGCTGAGGTGCAGGCGCAGCACACGCATCACGCTCCACCTCCAGCCGACCTGGAGGATCCGTCCGTGGAGGCCTTCGTGACCGCGGCACGGGCGGCGACTGAAGTCTATCGCGATCTCGATGCCGCCATTGCGGCGGGCTACCGTCTCATGGGGCCCGACATGCCGAACATGGGCGAGCACTGGATCCATCCTGGCCGCGCGGTGCGTCGGACGTTCGACCCGAGCGCGCCCGCCGTACTTACGTACGTGCAGATCGAGGGCGAGCCTGTGCTGACAGGGGTCGCGTATGCGGTGCCGGTGCGGCCGGGCGAAGCGGCGCCCCCGCCTCCGATACCCGGGGCAGCCTGGCACTTTCACAGCGCCGACCTCAACGAAGAAGCCTTCGGTCCCACCGACCCGGCTGCCATGCAGAGCGACGCGCCTGCCGAAGTCTATCGCCTGGCGATGCTCCACACGTGGATCTGGCTCGACAACCCGGACGGCCTCTTCGCTGCCGACAATTGGTCACTGCCGTACGTGCGCATAGGTTTGCCGGTGCCCAAGGTCCCCCTTGCAGATGCAGCGCGAGCAGTGTTCTTGCTGAGTGAAGGGGTGGGGTATTACACCGAAGCCATCCGCCACCTGACCGCAGCCGATGCGGCGACACTAGAGCGCATCCGCACCGTCTTGACTGATTACGCTGAGCAAGTTCGCGAGCTTGTCAGCGAATCGTCTCCGGCTCAGGCAGCCGTGCTCGGTAGACTCTGGAACACACTCTGGGACGAAATCGGCGTCCTGCTGCCAGTGGAACGCCGCGCGGCCGTCGCCCACTTCGCCGAATGAGCGACGCCCTCGCCGATCTCAAAAACCTCGGTCCGAGGAGCATCGAAATGCTGGGGGCGGTGGGGATCGACACGCCCGAGGCGCTGCGCGAGGCGGGGTCTGTGCTGGCTTATAAGGTTCTGAAGCACCGTTTTCCCAAGGCGGTTAATCTGCTGTTTCTCTACGCGCTCGAAGGCGCGCTCACGGAGCGGCACTGGAACAGCTTTTCGCGTGAGGAGAAGGCTCGGTTGCAGGCCGCCTCGCAGGGTGAGCTGGACATCGGTTTGGCCTGAACGGCGTAGGGGAGTGGGCGTAGGAGGTATGTTACTCGCACACAACACGCCTCTGCTATGTCGGCACAACCGACCGGCACCGCCGTCTGGGTCGGCCTCGCCGGATGGATCCTCCTCTCGTTTCTCGCGGCCGCTCCGGGCTCGTTCGCCGTCGCCACGGCTGCGGAGTACCAGACCCTGCAACAGCCCTCGTGGGCCCCGCCGAGTTGGCTATTCGGTCCTGTATGGACCGCGCTCTACGCCCTCATGGGTATCGCGGCCTGGCTCGTCTGGAAAGAGGCGGGCTTCGGCGGCGCATCGGTGGCGTTGGGGCTATTCCTCGCCCAGCTCGTGCTGAATGCCCTCTGGACGCCGCTCTTTTTCGGCGCCGGGCTTCGCGGCTGGGCGTTTCTCGACATCGTTCTCCTTGCCGCCACGCTACTCGCCACCCTCGTCGTGTTCTGGCGCCTCCGGCCACTAGCCGGAGCGCTGCTGGTGCCCTACCTCGCGTGGGTCAGTTTCGCGGCGGTGCTCAATTATGCCATCTGGCGGATGAATGCATAGG
>JABDIZ010000396.1 GCA_013003465.1 Rhodothermaceae bacterium | reverse complement strand
ACTCGGAGGTGAGTGCGTTGCCTTCCGTGAACCCGTCGTCGAGCTCCGGCCCCATGTCGTGCAGGAGCAGGTCGGTGTAGGGGTGGAATTCCTGCTCGCTGAGCTGCGAGATGTTCGACACGCCCGTGACGAGCGTCGGCACGTGGCACGACGCACAGCCGACCTGTTCGAACAACTGCTCGCCGACCTGCACGTCCGCTTGGTCTTCGCCGCGGCGTAGCGGCGCGCGCAGCGTCCGCAGGTAGAACACGACGTTGCTGACGATGCTGGAAGTAATCTCGGGATCGGGCGCCGTGTCTTCGCCCGCCGAGCCGACCACCTGCACGTTGGTGAGGTCGTCCGGCCGCAGGTCGGTCGTCAGGCCCATGTCTTCAATGTAGGCGTTGACGGTCTGATGCAGCAGGTTGAGTGCGCCCGCCTTCTTGCCGAATCGCCCAAAGTATTGCCCCCCGACGGGGAGGTTGCGCGTATCGCCGTCCACCAGCTGGCTCTGGGCCAGGACGGCGTCGAGGAGGGCGGAGGAGTCGAGGAGCTGGGGGCGGCCCGAGATGCCGTCACCGTCGGCATCGTCGGGATCGGCGAGGGCCCAGAGCGTCGCGTCGTCCACGGCTTCGAGGAAGCCCAACCCCGTGACGCTCGGGGGGGTCAGGCGCGCTACGCCCGTTGCACCCGGTGGGATCACTTCAGCGGGATAGCCGGGAATGGATCGATTCTGAAGCTGCGGCCCCCCGTGCGCAAGCATCGGATTGAACACGCCGCCGTCCATCCGCCCGAAGCGCACCACATCGAACGCGGGGTGACCCTTGGCCTCGCCCGGATGGCAGGCATCGCACGAGGTGGCGATGAAAATCGGCCCGACCCCTTCGGCCGTCGTGAAGCGCCGCCCGAACTCGGCATCGCCAGCCAAATGTAGGGCCATCTGGGCGCCCGTCAGCCCGACCAGCGGTGCGTCGAAGACCTCGTTAGCCGGCGGGGCGTCGGGGAAGAGGTCGCAGCCCGCCAGCACGACGAGCGCGAGCAGGGGGATGAGGGCGAAATGGGGGCGCATGGGCATGCGGGAGGAACAGGAAAGGTGAAATATTGTTTTAGCCTAAGCTAAATTTGAATTGTGCCGCCGTCAAGTCTACCTTCGGCCCAGCCCAAAGACGCCTGTATGTTGACGCCTACCCCAGCGGTCGAGGACTACCTCAAGACGATCTATGACCTGGCCCGGTCAGAGGCGTCAGTGACGACGAGCGCGCTCGCTGAGCGGCTCGGCGTGTCGCCTGCGTCAGTGACCGGCATGGTCAAGAAGTTGGCCGAGGCGAAGCTCGTGACGCACGAACCCTACCGGGGTGTCGCATTGACAGCGGCCGGGCGGCGCATCGCCATCGAGGTGATCCGGCATCACCGGCTCGTGGAGACCTACTTGCACGAAGCGCTCGGTGTACCGTGGGACCAGGTCCACGCCGAGGCCGAGAAGTGGGAGCACGTGCTCTCCGAAGACCTCGAAGCGCGCATGGACGCCGCGCTCGGCCATCCCACGACGGACCCTCACGGCGCCCCCATCCCGACCGTCACCCTGGAACTCGACGAGCCCGACTACCCGCCGCTCGCCCGTCTCGAAGCCGGTCAGCGCGGCGTCGTGGCCGAGGTAAGTGATCACGATGCCGACTTGCTGCGCTACGTCGGGGGCCTCGGTCTCTACCCCGGGACGGCCTTCGAGGTGACCGCCGCCGCGCCCTACGCCGACGGACCCGTAACCGTTCACCTCCTCGATGGCGAGCGCGCTGGAGCCGAGCATGCCGTCGGCCACCGCGCCGCCGCTCATCTGTTTGTCAAAGACATCGTATAACTGATGCGTATCGCGTATTTCCTCGTTGGGGCCATGGCCCTGTTCCTTGTCGGCTGTGCCAATGGCCCTACGCGTGGTGACCTCGCCGACCGGCCCGTCGAAGTCGTCACGACGACGAGCATGATCGCCGACCTCGCCCGCGCGATCGGCGGCGACCGTGTGACGGTGCAGGGTCTGATGGGTCCAGGTGTGGATCCGCACCTCTACCGCGCTTCCGAGGGCGACGTGACGCGCCTGACCGGTGCCGACCTCGTGCTCTACAACGGCCTCCACCTCGAAGGCAAGATGGGTGAGGTGCTCGAACAGATCGAAGGGCGCGGCATCACCGTGGCGGCTGTCGCGGAGACTATTCCTGAGGACCAACTGCTCGCGCCGCCCGAGTTCCAAGGCAACTTCGACCCGCACGTCTGGATGGATGTCTCCCTCTGGACGGGCGTTGCCGGGGCTGTCGCCGAGGCGCTCGCTGCGCTGGACACGACCCATGCCGTGGGCTACCAGCAGCGCCTCGCCACCTACACCGCCCGTCTCGATTCGCTCGATGCATGGGTGCGTGGGCGCGTGGCTGAACTGCCCGAGGACCAACGCATCCTCGTCACGGCGCACGACGCCTTCAACTATTTCGGGCGCGCCTACGGGTTTACCGTCCGTGGTCTCCAGGGCATCTCGACGGCCACCGAAGCGGGGACGGCCGACGTGGCGGGCCTCGCCCAGTTCGTCGCCGCCCGGCGCATTCCAGCTATGTTCGTCGAGTCGAGCGTGCCGCCGCGGAGCATCGAGGCGGTGCAGGCGGCGGTGCGGTCGCGCGGCTTCGAGGTGCAGATCGGCGGCAACCTCTACTCGGATGCGCTCGGCGGGCCGGACACGGGGGCGCATACCTACGAAGGGATGATTCGCCACAATGTCAACACGATCATGGATGCCCTCCTTCCTGAATCCGTTACCGACGGCGCCGATGTGCCGATGGTCACCCGCTGAGCTATGGCTGACCGCTTCGCCGTTGATGTCGCCGACCTGACGGTCGCGTACCGTGACCAGCCTGTGCTCTGGGACGTGGACCTCCAGGTATCCGAGGGCGTCCTGATGGCGATTGTCGGGCCCAATGGCGCGGGCAAGACGACGCTGATCAAAGCCATCCTCGGCCTCGTTCCGACGGCGGCGGGGCGCGTGCTCATCTATGAAGCCCCGGTCCCGCGACAACGCCGACGCATCGCCTACGTCCCACAGCGTGGCTCAGTGGACTGGGACTTCCCAACCAGTGTCCTCGACGTGGTGACGATGGGCACCTACGGCACGCTCGGCTGGATCAAGCGCCCCGGCAAAGAAGAGCATGCCCGCGCCCGCGAGGCCCTTGCGAAGGTCGGCATGGCCGGCTTCGCGGATCGGCAGATCGCGCAGCTCTCAGGCGGCCAGCAGCAGCGCGTCTTCCTCGCCCGCGCCCTCGTCCAAGACGCCGACGTGTACTTCATGGACGAGCCCTTTCAGGGCGTGGATGCCACGACGGAGAAGGCCATTGTGACGCTCCTCCAGAACCTCCGCGAAGCGGGCAAGACCGTCCTCGTCGTCCACCACGACCTGCCCACCGTGCCCGAGTACTTCGACTGGGTGCTGCTGCTCAACGTGCGGCGCATCGCGGCGGGGCCGGTAGCCGAGGTGTTTACGAACGAGAACCTGCGGCAGACCTACGGCGGGCGCGTGCCCTTCGAGCCCCAAACCGTGCAGCCACCGCAGGCGGTAGTGTCTCAGCCCCTCACGTCATGAATCTCGCGACGTTCATCGCCCAGGCGTACGCTTTCTCGCTGGTCGTGTACGGGCTCTCGCACCTGTTCCACCCGACGCGTTGGGCCGCACTATTCCTGGGCCTCCGCGACCGCCCCGAGGGTGGCCTCCTGATCGGGTTGCTGACGCTGCCTCTCGGTCTGCTGATGGTCGCCGGGCATAACATCTGGGTCCTCGACTTCCCGGTGCTCATCACGGTGGCGGGCTGGCTGACGCTCATCAAAGGGACGATCTATGTGCTGGCGCCGCAGACCTTCCTGAGAGCGAGTCCGGTGTCGCACGAGGTGTTCGTGCGCGGGTTTCGGAAAGTGGGTGTCGTCATGACCGTGCTCGGTGTGGTGCTCCTCGTCGATGCGGTTGTGGGGTAGGCGATGGACGTGCTGCAGGCGCTCTTCTCGGACTACACGCTGCGCACGGTCGCACTCGGCGCGGCGACGCTGGGCGTCGTGAGCGGCTCGCTGGGCACCTTCGCCGTGTTGCGGGGGCAGAGTTTGTTGGGCGATGCCATCTCGCACGCAGCATTGCCCGGCATCGCGGTGGCGTTTCTGCTGACGAGTTCAAAGGCACCGCTCGTCCTGGTGCTCGGCGCGGCGCTGGCGGGCTGGCTCGGCACGCTCGCCGTGATGCAGATCACAGAACGGAGTCGCATCCCGTTCGACGCCGCCCTCGGCCTCGTGCTTTCCGTCTTCTTCGGGTTCGGCATGATGCTGCTGACGGTCATCCAGCGCTTGCCGAATGCCAACCAGGCTGGGCTCGACAAATTCCTCTTCGGCCAGGCTGCCGCGCTGCTCACCGCCGATGTGGTCGTGATGGCCGTGCTCGGCGCCGTGGCGCTTCTGGTGATGGTGCTCTTCTGGAAGGAGTTCAAGCTCCTCCTCTTCGACCCGGACTACGCCGCATCGCTCGGTTTCCCCATCCGTGCCATCGATGTGCTGCTAACCACGCTGCTGGTGATCGCCATCGTGATCGGGTTGCAAACAGTCGGGGTGGTGCTGATGAGTGCCATCCTGATCGCCCCCGCTGCGGCAGCGAGGCAATGGACCGACCGGCTCACGCTCGTGGTGCTCCTCGCGGCAGTGTTTGGTGCGCTCAGCGGAGTCGCCGGAGCAGTCCTCAGCGCGACGACGCAGCGTTTACCGACGGGCCCAACCATCGTCCTGTGCGCGACGGTGTTGGTGGTCGTCAGCCTGCTCTTCGCGCCGAATCGGGGAGTAGTCGCGGGGTGGTGGCGCACCCTTCGCAATCGCCGCGTGCTGCGGACGGCGGGTGTGCTCGAAGACCTCTACACGCTCGCGCTCCAGCACCCGGACCTGCACCACGGCCACGCCATCGGCGCACTACGCACCATGACCGCACGGCCTGCGAGCGTCGAGCCGAGTCTCCAGGTGCTGGAGCGGCGTGGTTGGGTAGAACCCAAAGGCGAGGAAGCCTGGGCGCTTACAGATGATGGGCTGGTGATGGCACGGCAACTCTGTGGCGAGAAGGAGGAGGCATGACGCCAGCGCAACTCGAAATCCAACTCATCACGGCAGTGACGGCAGCGGCGTGCGCGCTCGTCGGTGTGTTCCTGGTGTTGCGGCGCTCGGCGATGCTCTCCGATGCCATCAGCCACGCGATCCTACCGGGCATCGTGCTGGGGTTCTTCCTGACCGAGGACCTCGCCTCCCCAGTGTTGCTCATCGCAGCGGCGGGGACCGGGATCGTTACGGTGGCGATCATCGAGGCGGTGGGTAACACGCGGCTCGTCAAGCAGGATGCCGCCATCGGGCTCGTCTTCCCGGCGCTTTTCTCCATCGGCGTCATCTTGATCGCGCGCTTCGCCTCCGGTGTTCATCTCGACACTGACGCGGTGCTGCTCGGCGACCCGGCCTTCGCCTGGATCGAACGGTTCTCCGTCGGCGGGCGCGACCTCGGGCCGAAGGCGCTCTGGCTGATGGGCAGCATTCTCGTGCTGATCGTCGGCTTCGTGGTCCTCTTCTACAAGGAGCTGAAACTCGCCACCTTCGACTCGGCCCTCGCTGCGGCGTTGGGGTTTGCCCCGATAGCGTTGCATTACGCGCTGATGAGTCTCGTCTCGGTGACCGCCGTGGGTGCATTCGACGTGGTTGGCTCGATCCTCGTCGTGGCGCTGATGATTGCGCCGCCTGCCGCGGCTTACTTGCTCACCGACCGGCTGCCGGTGCTGTTGGGGCTGGCCGTGGGGATCGGCGTGGCGAGTGCCGTGGGCGGCTACTGGCTCGCCCGTCTTCTCGATGCGTCCATTGCGGGCGCGATGGCGACGATGACCGGGGTGCTCTTTGCCCTCGTCTTTGCCTTCGCCCCGGAGCGGGGCCTCGTCGCCCAGGCGCGGCGCCGGGCGTCGCAGCGGCGTGAGTTCGCGCGGCGGATGCTGCTCGTCCATCTGTTGCACCACGAGCACACGCCCGAGGCCGAGCGCGAGTGCCGCGTGCCGCACCTCCAGGAGCACCTGCGTTGGGAGCCGTCGTTTGCCGAGACGGCCGTGCGCTACGCCGAGCGGACGGGCACGGTGCGCCGGGCAGGCGACCGCCTCTCACTCACCGCGACCGGCCGCACCGCCGCGCAGGAGGCAATGGTCGAATAGAAAAGGGCACGCAGCTGAGCCGCACGCCCTGTACTGAGTTTGGCCGAGGCCCGAGCTCAGACGTTGGTAAAGTCCACCAGCACGGTGAGGCCGGGCTGCGGCTCCAGCATGATGCGGAGGATGTCGTGGCTGTCCTTCGCGAGGTAGTAGTTGACCACTTCGCCGCCTTCGCTGTCGCGCGAGACCTGAACGAGCCAAGCATCGGTGGGGGCCTGGCCCTCACGAGTCAGCTTCTCTTGGCCGAGCACGTCCACGCTATACGTGAAAGCGTTCATAGTGCCCTCCTCATACTCATAGGCTGGGATCGTGGCCGCGTAGCCGTCGGCCAGCGGGAGCGTTTCGATCAGCATACCCATCCAGGCCGAGTCGAAGACCGGCGCGTCGAGCGCCATCTCAAAGGACGCAGCCTCGCCGCTTTGAGGACGGTGTTCGCCGACGAGTTGCCCATCGGCGATGTCGAAAGCGAGCGTCCGCTGCATGTTTTCGGAGCGGTGCGCGAGCGCGGCAAGCGAGGGCCAGGCTGCGCGCGTCGTATCGGCCATCTTCTGGCCCATCACATCCATTGAGCGGACGGCCTCGATCACGCCGCGTTCTTCGTCGATGGTGACGCTGGATTCACCATTACCGACGGACTGCTGCGCCTCGCCCTGAATGACGGTCATGGTGAAGGTCTGGGAGCCAGACTCCACCATTGTCATGTCCAGGGTTTCGTCACCGGGTCCGGTGATCACGATAGGCTGGGCGAAGGCGGGCGAGGCAAGAACCAGAAGGCCGAGCGCGAGAAAAAGCCGGGGCTGCATAAAGAGGTAGGGGAGAATGCGAAAGGAAGGCAAATCGTACGTGACGGGGCTCAGACGGTTGCCGTGGGCTGGGGAACGTAGCGGATGTTCACACATAACGTATTCACAATGGCATTGGGAGCGTTGAGCCCTACGTTTAGCGCATGCACCCGCCGCTGCAATTGTCAGGCGGGTGTCCCTTCCCTGACGCCCCTCATCCGCCACCTCTAGGCATCGGCTGCCCGATGCAGCGCCCGCCCGGCTTCCCTCTCTCCCGAGGCCGGGCGTTCGTGTGTTGATGGTCGGAAACGCGGAGCGGGAATAGTTCCTCGCGCGCGTTCTCAAACCTGCCCTACCGGCGAGCGTCGTGGGCGCGCCGAACCACGGAGACCGCGAAGCCGGCTAGCAGGACGAGCGTGCCGATCCAGAGGACCGAGATGAACGGCTTCTCGTAGGCCTGCACCACCACCCACTCCTCGGTCTCCACCGTCGTGCCCTCGACGATGAGCTGGATCGCGTTCTGCTCCACGTCCATCCCGACGAACGAGACGCCGAGGCCCCAGTCGTTCGCCCGGTTCTGGATGAACTGCGGGCGCCGGTCCGAGGTGATGATGTAGACCGGCAGGAGGGTGCGCGTTTCGCTCGTCTGGGTGTTCGTCACGGTGAGGCGCGCCGCTACGGCGAGGTCCACCGAGTCGGCGGGGATGTCGAAGTCTTCGGGGTTGACCTCCAGGTCGTAGTCCTCGAAGCGGAGGACGTACTGCCCGCCGCCGAGTTGGCGCTCCTGGCCGCGCTGAAGCAGCAGCGCGCCCTGCGACGCCTCCGGGCGATCGCTCATGGCACTCGGGAACGTGGCGACGTAGAGGTCGCGCGTGAGGCCTTCGCGCACGAATGGGTGCTGGATCCACTGCCCGCGCCCGTCCTGGTACACGACGTTGCTCGTCTGGAAGCGCTCGCCGCGCGGGCCCGTCCAGTCGAGGAGGTAGACCGGGCGGCCTTCGGCGTTGGTTTCGACGCCGGTGTAGGTTACCGTGTAGCCATCCACCTGCAGCGTCTGTCCGCGCGGGACGACGAAGTTGTCGCGGCTGCCCTGGATGTCGGTGCCCGTGCCGTCTGAGACCGGATCGTTGAAGACCGACGACGAGAAGATGCCTAGCAGCACGAGGCCGAAGCCGACGTGGGTGAGCGAGCCGCCCGCGAGTTTCGGGTTACCGCGTGCGATGCGCCAGAGCACGAAGCTGTTGCCGTAGAGTGCGAAGAACGAGCAGAAGAGCAGCAGCAGCAGCAGCAGGCTCGTGCCATGTGTCTCGAAGAAGGCCGACACCGCTGCCGGGAGAATCCCCGCTTCTGAAACGGCCGGGGTGGCCTCTGCGAAGGCCGGTGCCGCCTGCACCGTCTCCTGTACGAACGGTGTCAACAGCAGCACCGCCGCCGTCGAGGCGACGGTCAGCGCGAGCGGTTTGAGCAGCACGCGGTTGACCTCAGCCACGTCCATCTTGCGCCACCAGAAGAGCTGCCCCAGCCCGGCCAGAAAGGCAATGCCGATGGCGAGCGGGATCGTCCAGGTGTTGTAGAACGCGATGGGCACCGCGCTCGGGTTGTCGCGGAAAATGTTGCCGAAGATGGGTGCGCTCGTGCCGAGCGCGATGACCAGGCCGGTCAGCGCGAGCAGCAGCGCGCCGGTGAAGATCATGCTCTCGCGCGAGAGCGTCGCGGGCGGTGTCTGCGGGCTCGGCAGGTCGCGGTAGCGCAGGGCGAAGAAGCCGAAGCCCAGCGCGCCTATGGACAGAATCCAGAGCAGGAGCTGGTTGTAGAGCCCGAGGTCCACGAACGAGTGCACCGACGTGTCGCCCAGAATACCCGAGCGCGTCAGGAACGTCGAATAGATGACGAGCTGGAAAGCCACGACGCTCAGCAGCAGCGCGGCTTTGTGCCCGGCGCTCGTCTTCTTCTGCACGATCATCGCGTGCAGCGCCGCCACGCCGAAGATCCACGGCACGAGGCTGGAGTTCTCGACGGGGTCCCACGCCCACCATCCGCCGAAGGAGAGTGTGACGTAGGCCCAGTAGCCGCCCATCATGATGCCAAGGATGAGCACACCGCAGGCTGCCAGCGACCAGGGTAGCGCGGGCTTGACCCACTGCGTGTACTGCCGCTTCCACAGCCCCGCCACGGCGAACGCGAACGGTACCATCATCAGCGTGAAGCCCATGAACAGCGTCGGCGGATGGATGACCATCCACGGGTTCTGGAGCAGGTCGTTAAGGCCCTGCCCGTCGGCCGGTACGCCGCCTGCGGCGATGAACGGCGCGTCGGGGAATTTCTCAGCGATGGTCTGGAACGGCGAGGCCCCGATGTGGAGGTCGCCAAACTGGAGCCCCGCGACCATCGAGAGCAGGAAGAACTGGCAGAGCGCTACGATGGCCATCACGGGGGGCTCGAAGAAGCGCCGCTGCGCGATGGCTGTATCGGACAGGCCTTTCGTGCGTGTCGCCCACCAGAGGAGCGCGCCGCCCCACGTGGCCGTCATCATGATCCAGAGGAGGAAGGAGCCCTCCTGTCCCGCCCAGAACGCCGAGAACGTGTAGCGCCACGGCATCGCATATGACGTGTGCTGGAACGGGTAGCTGTAACTGAAGTCGCGCGTGAAGAGGAGAATCCAGAGGATGATGGCCGCGACGGTCACGCCGCCGATCATGACCATCCAGCCGAGGCGGCCGTAGCGGCGCCACGTATCCGCTTCCGGGCGGTCGCCCGCGGCTTTCAGAAAGGCGATGCCTGCAACGATGCACGCCACGAAGGCTGTCAGCAGCGCGAGTTCTCCAATGATGCCCAGCATAGGTCGCAGAGTGGGAAGATGTCCGGCGGCTCGCCAGCACCCTCAGGTTCAGTGGGTCTAACAATACGCGCAAGTCAGGACGGATCGCCTGCGTTCATCGAATTTTGCCGTAGCGTGGGGTTCGGGGCGGGTTCGCGAATCGCCTCGCCTCGCCACAGCGCCTGCATCTGCCGTGTGTGTTTGGGGAGGGCAAGCAGCGCGAAGAGCGCCGTGGCGAGGCCCGCCGCCGGACCGTAAAGCGGCCAGGCCACGAGCGGCAGCAGCGCCGTGGCTGCGACGTTACCGGGGATCACATCGCGAAGACCGCGTCCCTGCGCGAACGCCCATCGGCCCGTGACGAAGAGGAGACCCCAGGCGGGCAGGAGCCCCGGTGCCAGGAGCAGAAAGCCACCCGCGGCTGTCGCGAGCCCCTTGCCGCCTACCAGGCGTCCGGCCTGGCGCGAGAGCCACACATTGTAGTTGTGCCCGGCCACCGCACCGAGCAGCGCCGCCGCGCCCGGCCGGAAGGCCGCGGTGCCATAGAGCAGCCAGCCGACCCCTACGGCCGCTGCCCCTTTGAGCACATCGAGCGCGAGCACCGCCCCGCCGAGGCGCCGAGAGCCTGTCGTGGCGAAGGCGTTCGACGCGCCGACGTTGGTCGAACCGACCGTGTGGAGTGCCATCCCGCGGCGCCAGCGCACGAGCAGGTAGGCGAACGGCACGCTGCCGAGCACATAGCCCACAACCACGGCGACGAGGTACGGCATGAGGGCTCAATCCCGCGAGGAAACAGACGGGTCGGTGTTGTGATCGGGCCGAGCTGGTCGGTTGAAGGGCATCGCGAGCAGGCCGCGCAGCGTGCTGTCCTCAGGCGTGTCGAAGGCATCGAGGCCGAAGTGAATCTCCTCAGGGCGGGCACGGAGGCGGAAGCTGCGGAACAGCCGGTCCCACCACGAGAACAGCGCGCTGTAGTTCGAATCGGTCTCGGGTTGCAGCCGCGAGTGGTGGACCTTGTGCATCGCAGGCGTCACGATGACGGCGCGCAGCGCGCGGTCGAGCCGGGCGGGCAGCATCACATTGGCGTGGTGAAACTGCACGACAGCGAACATCAGCGTTTCGTAGAGCACCAGCTCCCACGCGAAGATGCCGAGCCCCACGATCAGCGGAATCCGTAGCGCCGATGACAGCACCAACTCGCCGATGTGGAAGCGGCTTGCCGTCGTCACGTCCATCTCGGCGTCGGCGTGGTGGACGCGGTGGAAGCGCCACAGCACCGGAATGCGATGGTTGAGGCGATGCCAGACGTACGTCCAGGCGTCGAGCAGCAGCAACGCGCCGAGCGCGTGGAGCCACGTAGGCCACGCAAGCCAGTGGAGTAGGCCAATGTCGTTCGCATCGGCCCAGGTCGCCGCGGCCACCCATAGGCCTGCAAAGACGACCGCGACGATCAGCGCGTTGAAGGCGCCGAGGGCGAGGTTGCGCAGCAGGTGAGCGCCGCGCTCGCGCCGCTCGCGGAAGAGATCGAAGAACGGGTGCGCGCTCTCGGCGAGCAGGAGCACCACGAGTCCCACGAAGGCCGCAACTGGCTGGGCGATCAGGAGGGGATCAAGCATAGCGCGCGTGCCACGCCTAAGCCATGCAATAGGTTCGGGAAGCCGGTCGGCGGTTAGCACGTGCACTCGGGCTGAGGCCGAAGCCGATTGCCCGAAGTCTCAGTGCGCGTGCGCTACGGAGCGGACCTCGCGGATCACATGCACCTTGATCTGGCCCGGGTATTCCATCTCCTTCTCGATGCGTCGCGCGATGTCGGCTGCGAGCGTTTCTGCGAGCGCATCGGAGACGCTTGCCGGGTCCACGATGACGCGGATCTCGCGGCCCGCCTGGATGGCGTACACGCGCTCGACGCCTTCGAAGCTGGCCGCGAGCGCTTCGAGGTTCTGCAACCGCTCGACGTAGCGCTCCAGCGCCTCGCGTCGGGCGCCGGGCCGCGCGCCGCTGACCGCGTCAGCCGCCTGCACGATGGGCGCGATGGGCGTCGCCATCGCCACCTCATCGTGGTGCGCGCCGACGGCGTTGCATACGTCGGGGTGTTCCTTGTAGCGGCGGCATAGTTCCATGCCGACGATGGCGTGTGGGCTTTCCAGGCCTTCCTCGGCCACCTTGCCGATGTCGTGCAGCAGCCCGCCGCGTCGTGCCTTGCGCGCGTCCAGGCCGAGTTCGGCGGCCATGATCGAGGCTAGCTTGGCGACTTCGATGGAGTGCGCCAGCAGGTTCTGCCCGAACGACGAACGGTACTTCATGCGCCCGACGAGGCGGACCAGCTCGGGGTGCAATCCGTGGAGTTGCAACTCCAGCGCGGCCTGCTCGCCCGCCTCGAGGATCTCCTCGTCGATCTCCTCGCGCGTTTTGTCCACCACCTCCTCAATGCGGGCGGGGTGGATGCGGCCGTCGGCGAGGAGCTTCTCCATCGACAGACGGGCCACTTCGCGACGGACGGGGTCGAAGCCGGAGACGAGGACCGTCTCCGGCGTGTCGTCCACGATGACCTCGATGCCGGTGGCCGCTTCGAACGCGCGGATGTTGCGCCCCTCGCGCCCGATCACCCGTCCCTTCATGTCGTCGCTCTTGAGCTCGACGACCGATACCGTGTTCTCGATGGTGGTCTGGGCGGCGGTGCGCTGGATGGCCTTGAGGATGACCTTCTGCGCCTCGCGCTGCGCCCGGCGGCGGGCGTCGTCTCGCACATCCTTGACGAGGGCGGCGGCTTCGAGCTTGGCCTCGCGTGCCATCTCGGCCATCAGGTGCTCCTTCGCGTCCTCGCGCGACAGATCGCCTGCGTATTCCAGCTTTTGCAGGTGCTCCTCGACGAGCCGCGTCAGGCGGCTCTGCTCTTCTTCAAGCCGGGCGGTCAGGGCCCCGGCATCCTGCTCACGAGAGGCCAGTTCCTGCTGCCTTCGCCCAACGGAGGTGGCGAGGGTCTGGACTTGGGCACGCAACTGCTCGGTCTCGGTCTGTCGCCGCGAGGCCTCGGCCGTCAGCAGATCGAGCGCGTCGGCGACCTGCTGGAGGGCGGCCTCGCGGTCGGCAAGGGTGCGGGCGCGCAGTTCCAGGCGGGTTTTGCGCTCGTCGAGTTTGGCGCGGACTCGCTGCTGCTTCTCCTTGAACTCCTCGCTCTTCTTTTCCAGCCGCTGCTGGCGGCGGCGCAACTCGTCGCGCGCCTTGCCGACGTGCTCGCGCTGGAACGCCTCCGCTTCGTCCTCCGTCCGGCGAGCCAGGGCCTCCGCCTCGCTCACCGCCGTCTCCAGCCGGTGCTGCGCGGCACCCACCCGTACGAGCCGCCCCGTCGCGAAGCCGACACCGAGGGCCAGCAGGCCGCCGGTGATCAGGAAAGCGAGCGTGAGCGGGTCCATCGGCGGAAATCGGGAGTAGAGCAGAGCGGAGAATACGAACGAAGCGGACGCGCGAGGCAGCCCGCCCGGGTAGCAAAACGCCCCGAAGACCGGACGGGTCTGCGGGGCGTGCCGGGGCGTGCGTGCACGCAGTCCCGAAAAGGGCACCAGCCTGCAACGGGGTTTAGCGAACCCTCGCTAAAACACAGTGGGAGCGTCCCGAACCCTCACGCCTACCACGGTTCCGGTGAGGCAAGGCCTCAGCCGGGGTGCGCCCCCGAGGGGACGTGTGGCCTGATGGTCAGGTTCTGAGGTGAACTCCCGAGGAGTGCGGTGTCAGGGTCGCATTACGGGGTCACAGACCGGTGACGTACGCGGCGAGCGCCGAAGCCTTCGCTGCGCACGACGCCAATATAGGCGCGTCCGGCGCTCGCGGTTCCGTGAGGACGTTGTGCAGGTCCCCGCTGTTCTCGTCTCAGTCCTCTGTCGCGCGGTCCTTGTGTTCGGCGGGGCGATCTGGCGCATGTTTGTCATCGCCATTCGAGGCGGAGGGGTCGAGGGCTGCGTCGAGGTGGGCCGTCAGTTCCTGCACCTCCAGTTCCACGCGGGCGCGAAGCCGGTCGATCTCGGCGCGGGCGGCATACAACTCCTCGGCCATCTCCAGCGCGCCGATGACGGCGTGCGTCAGGTCGGGTTGGTTGGGGATGCCGGTGCGGATGCGGCGAAAGCGCTCATCCACGAGTTGCGCGAGGTGCTGCGTGTAGCCTTCGTCGGCGGGGGCCACGCGGAGCGGGTACTCGTGGTCGAGCACGCGGACGCGGATGGACTTGGTCGGCTGGTCGGCCATGCGGGTGAACGGCTAGGTCGTGTGGGCACTTGCGAGGTCAGGCGTTCGTGAGGTCATGATTATGTCCTCGCAAGACGCGGGAGGAGGTGGGGCCAGGGCCTCGGAGGACGAGCGCAATGCAGCGAGGGCGGAATCTGGACCATGAGCGCCGATCTGGGTGAATGCCCACACGGCCTTAGGCGTCGGGCTCGGTGGGCGCGAGGAGTTGATCGAGTGTGTCGATGAAGCCCTGGATGCGGGCTTTGAGCGCGTCGGCATCCTCGACCTCAGCGAACAGGGGCAGCGTGGTGCCCTCGCCGCCGGAGGCGGTTTCCTCTTGCAAGGCGGCTACGCGTGCCATCAGGGCCATGTTTTCCGCACGCAGCCGCTCGATCTCGCGGACCGCGGCCTCCACACGGTCGCGCAGGCGGACGAGCGCGCGGAGGTCGGCTTGCGTGGTGGACCCGGCAGGCGGGGCATTGGGGCGGTCAGGCTCCATTGAGCGCAGGGGCGAATACGAAGCCAAATATAGAACGCGCAAGCCACAAAAGCCGCAACCCCGCATGGCTTCGGGTACTGCGTGAAGCCATGCGGGGTTGGGCGACGTTATCCACAGCGGGCGGTCAACCGCCGACCATCGACGGTTGACCGCCGTGTTCCAGGGGAGATGAGGGGACGCTGTTCTGGACGGAAGCGGTCGGCGGTCCGTCGGCGGCCACACGCTCTAGCTCCGCAGCCGGGCGTTGTGTTCGCGCTCCAGCACCTTCATGACCTTACGGATCCGCCCGTCCACCTCTTCGTCGCGGAGCGTCCGGTCGGCGGCAAAGCGAAGGGCGAAGGCCACGCTCTTATGCCCACCCTCGATGCGGTCGCCGCGGTAGAGGTCGAACACGCGCACGTCCTGAAGCAGCGGCCCGGCGGTTTGGCGAATGGTCGCCAGCATCGGGCCGACCGGCTGTGCATCGGCCACCACGACGGCGAGGTCACGTTCCACGGCCGGGAAGCGACTGATGGGCGAGTAGCGCGTCGGTCCTTCTCGGCGAGCGAGCGACGCCAGCAGGTCGGCGTCCAACTCGGCGAAGTAGACGGGAGCTTGGAGATCGTACTGGTCCATGAGGGCGTCCGAGACGCGCGCGAGGATGCCGAGGTGCTGGCCCTGGACCTCAAGGACGAGGCGATAGGCCGTGAGTGCGCCCGGCTCGGTCGGGGGGACCTCTACGATCTCCGGCAGCCCGAGCGCGTCAAGGACGTGCATGAGCGCGCCCTTCAGGTCGAAGATGTCTGCATCGCGGGCGTCGGTGTCCCAGCCCTGGCGCTGCGCCGGACCCGAGAGGCCGAGGATCAGGCTCGTGTGTTCGTGGTAGCCTTCTACGGGCGCCTGCGGGTCGTGCGCCCGCCCGTACACATGGCCGAGTTCGACGACGCGGAGCGCCTCAGCGCCGCGCGCCTGATTGTAGGCCATCGCGCCGAGCAGGCCGGGGAGCAGGCTCGGGCGCATCGCGGCCATGTCCTGCGAGATCGGGTTGAGCGTCTCGACCCCCTGGAGGGCCTGGTCCGTTAACTCGGCAACGGTGAACTGCTCCGCCGTGGCTGTCGGGACGAGCGAGTTGGTGTAGAGCTCGCGGAAGCCGAGCCCAACGAGCCGGGCGCGGAGTTGGTCGAGCACGGCCGCTTCGGGCGTGTCTCCCGCCGGAATGAGCGGGATTGGCGTCGTAGCGGGATCGGGAATTTGGTCGTAGCCCCACAGCCGTGCGATCTCTTCGATCACGTCAATCTCCCGCTCAATGTCGGGGCGGAAGGGCGGTACGGTCACCGCTAGTCCGGCCTCGACGGCTTCCTCTGCCGCGGGAACGAGGCGCTCCGCGCGCATCACTTCCTCGGCAAAGGCGTCCATCGTGCGGGATTCGGCCCGCTCCGCCGTGAAGCCAATGGCCCTCAGCAGGCGGGCGATATCCTCGTCCGGCACCTCGGTCCCGAGGATTGTCGCGACGCGACTCGGGCGGATCGTGAGCGTAATCGGTTCGTGCGGCTTCGGGTGGGCATCGATGCGGCCGGGCACGAGGGTGCCGCCGCCGAGGTCGGCGACCAAGTGGGCGGCGCGCGCCACGGCGTACGGCTGGCCGGTCGGGTCCACGCCGCGCTCGAAGCGGTACGAGGCATCGGTCTGCATGCCGAGCGCCTTGGCGGCGCGGCGGATCGTGACCGGGTCCCAGTAGGCGCCCTCGATGAACACGTTGGTCGTCGTATCACTCACCTCGCTCTCCGCGCCGCCCATCACACCCGCAATGCCGATGTAGCCATCGCCGTCAGCCACCATGACGGTGCCTTCAGGAAGCGCACGTTGCTTGCCGTCGAGCGTCGTGAAGCGCTCGCCCTGTTGCGACTTCCGGACGTAGAGGGCTGCGTCGGCGAGCTTGTCGAGGTCGTAGGCGTGGAGCGGTTGGCCGGTCTCCATCATCACGAAATTGGTCACGTCCACGACGTTCGAGATCGGGCGGAGGCCGATGGCGTTGAGGCGCTCCTTCAGCCACGCAGGGGATTCGCCCACGGTAACGCCGCGCACGATCATGCCCACGAAGCGCGGGCACTCGTCCGGCACGTCGATGGTGACGGAGGCCTGCTCGGTCGCCGCGCCGCCGACCTCAGGGATCGCTACCTCGGGCCTGATGAGCGATCGGTTGGTCAGCGCCGCCACGTCGCGCGCCACGCCGATGTGGCTCGTCGCGTCGGGGCGGTTGGGTGTGATGGCGAGGTCGAGGACAGCGTCGTTGGTCGCCAAGCCCTCGTCGGCGAGGTAGGTGGCGAACGGCTGTCCGACAGGCGCGTGCTCCTTAAGGACTAGGATGCCGTCGTGGTCGTCGCCGAGGCCGAGTTCGTCTTCGGCGCAGATCATCCCGTTGGACTCTTCGCCGCGGATCTTCGACCGCTTGATTTTCACGGCCACGCGCTCGCCAGGCTCGTCACGCGAGGGTAGCATCAGCGTCGTCCCGTTCGTGGCGACCGGCACCTTCTGCCCGGCCGCTACATTCGGGGCGCCGCAGACGATCTGCACGGGCTCCTCGCCACCGAGATCCACGGTGCAGAGCGTGAGGCGGTCGGCATTGGGGTGCTTCCGCGTGTCCAGCACGTGCCCGACGACGATGCCATCGAGGTCCGGCCCAAGAGTCTCGATGCCTTCGAGTTCGAGGCCAGACATGGTGAGCAGGTCGCCGAGCGCCTCGGCCGAGAGGTCGGTCTCGACGTAGTCGCGGAGCCAGTTGAAGGAGATGTTCATCGGTGGTGTTTGGCACTGGGCCCTCGCAAAAGCCCAGTGCCCTTGCTCAGAGGAGGGGCGTGATCAGAACTGGCGCAGAAACCGAACGTCGTTCTCGTAGAAGAGGCGGATGTCGCTGATGTCGTGGCGGAGCATGGCCATGCGCTCGACGCCCATGCCGAAGGCGTAGCCTGTGTAGCGCTCGGAATCGATGCCGACGTTGTCGAGCACGTTGGGGTCTACCATGCCGCAGCCGAGAATCTCCATCCACTGACCGCCGCCGGGCTTGGTCTCATCGGCCCACCAGATGTCCACCTCGGCCGAGGGCTCGGTGAAGGGGAAGAATGACGGGCGGAAGCGCATCGTCACATCGCCGCCGAAGAAGGCGCGCGCGAAGGTGTGCAGCATCGCCTTGAGGTCGGCGAATGTCACGCCCTCGTCCACGACGAGCCCCTCGACCTGATGGAACAGGCAGTAGCTCTTGTACGAGATGGCCTCGTTGCGGAAGACGCGGCCCGGCGCGATGATACGCACGGGCGGCTTCTGTCCCTCCAACACGCGGATCTGGACCGGCGAGGTGTGCGTGCGCAGGACGACGCCGCGACCCTCGGGAGGGGGCGGCTCCAGGAAGAACGTGTCCTGCATGTCGCGCGCCGGATGCTCGGGGCCGAAGTTGAGCGCGGTGAAGTTGTGCCAGTCGTCCTCGATCTCGGGGCCGTGCGCGATCGAGAAGCCGAAGCCCCGGAAGATGCCTTCGATGGCCTGGAGCGTCTGCGTGAGCGGGTGCAAGGTGCCCGGTTCGAGGGGCGCAGGCACGCGGCCGGGCAGCGTCAAGTCGAGATCCGTCGCAGCCGAGGGACCGGACGCTGCGAGCGCTGCCTGGGCGCTATCGATGCGGTCTTGCGCGCGCGCTTTGAGCGCGTTGAGTCGCTGGCCGAGTGCCCGGCGCTGTTCGGGCGGCGCGGCGCCCATCTGCGCGAACAGATCGGTGATGGCGCCGCTCTTGCGGCCGAGGAAGCGGATGCGGAAGGCCTCGGCCTCGTCGGCGGAGGTCAAGGGCGCGGTGTCGATCTCCGTCTGGACGGTGTCGATCTGCGCGTCGAGCGGGGTGGCTTCGGTCGTCGGGTCGGTGGACATGGAGCGGGAGGCTAGGGGCTCCTGATACAAAAAATCCCGCCGGGCCGGGGCCGGGCGGGATGTGGTCGAACGGGTGCGGCTTAGGCCGTGGCCTGTTCGACCACAGCCGTAAAGGCTTCCGCGTCGTGGACGGCCAAGTCGGCAAGGACTTTCCGGTTGAGCGGAATGCCTGCCGTCTTGAGGCCATTGATGAGGCGCGAGTACGTGGTGCCGTTCTGGCGGGCGGCCGCGTTGATGCGGGCGATCCAGAGGCGCCGGAAATTCCGCTTCCGGGCGCGCCGGTCGCGGTAGGCGTACTGCAGCCCCTTCTCCACGGAGTGCTTGGCAACGGTGTAGACGTTGCTTCGGCGACCCCAGTAGCCTTTCGCCATAGCAAGGATCTTGCGGCGACGGCGACGGGAAGCCACGAGGTTTTTAGCGCGCGGCATTTTGAGTCTCCGGTTGAGAGTGAGAAAAGGGTAGGGGTGGTCGGGGAGCGGGCACTCTTTAGCTGATGATCATGCGCTTGGCGCGCTTCTCATCGGCCGGATGGACCAGGTCCGTCTGGCGGAGGTTGCGCTTGCGCTTGGGGGACTTCTTCGTCAGGATGTGGCTGGCAAATCCCTTCTTCCGCTTGACGCGGCCGGTCCCGGTCAGCGAGAAGCGCTTCTTCGCACCGCTGTTGGACTTCATCTTGGGCATACGAGGCTCCTTCTGTTGAGCACAGAGGCCGATTTTCGGACAGAACCCCTAAGATAGGCGCGCGCCCGAGCGGCTCGCAATGGAGCGGCTGGGCGCGCGGGATTCTTCACCGCTATTGCGTGTTTCGTGTTGGAGGGGCAATACGCAATAGCGTCACTTCTTCTTTTCGGGCGTGAGCATGATCGTCATGCGGCGACCCTCCATCTGCGGCGCCTGGTCCACCTTCGAGATGTCCGACAGGTCATCAATGAACCGCTGGAGCATGACGCGCCCCTGGTCCTTGTAGATGATGTCACGGCCACGGAACTGCACCCACGCCTTGACCTTGTTGCCTTCCTCCAAGAACTCACGGGCGTGCTTGAGCTTAAAGCCGTAGTCGTGCGTGTCGGTGCGGGGGCGGAAGCGGACTTCCTTGAGCTCACCCTGCTTGGCTTGCTTCTTCCGCTGCTCCTTGACCTTCTTCTGCTGCTCGTAGCGGTACTTCCCGAAGTCCATGATCTTGGTCACGGGCGGGTCCGCGTTGGGCGAGATCTCGACGAGGTCGAGGCCGCGTTGTTCGGCGGCGGCGAGGGCCTGGTCGATGGGGAGCACGCCGAGCTGGCCGTCTTCGGTGACGACACGGACCTGATCGGCGCGGATGTTTTCGTTGATGCGGGTTTGGGGCGCGCGGCGGGGCTGCGGGCGGGAACGGCGACGGGCTATGGTGTTTACCTCTCGGGTTGTGAAAAAGAAGGCGGCGCTGCTTCGCGAGCGCCAAAAGGGTAGGCTATACGCCGAAGTCGGCGGGGGGTTCAGAGGGTACTCAGAGCGCGGCTTCTTCGGAGGCGTGCGCACGGCCCAACTGCTCGTCGATTTCTAGTTGGATCATGGCGGAGAACTCCGCGACGTCCATGGCGCCGAGGTCGCCCTCGCCGTGGCGGCGGACGGCCACGGTGCCGGCCTCGACCTCTTTGTTGCCGAGCACGAGCATGTAGGGCACCTTCTTCACTTCGGCGTCGCGGATCTTGCGGCCGATGGTCTCGCTGCGGCCATCGGTCTCCACACGGAGCCCGGACTGCTGCAACGTGGCGGCGACCTCGCGGGCGTGTCTGATCAGGTCGTCGTTGAGCGGGAGGACCACCACCTGGAGCGGCGCGAGCCACGTCGGGAAGTTGCCCCCCGTGTGCTCGATCAGCACGCCGATGAAGCGCTCCAGCGAGCCGAACGGCGCGCGGTGGATCATCACCGGCCGCTGCTGGCTGTCGTCGGCGTCGGTGTAGGTGAGGTCGAAGCGCTCAGGCAGGTTGTAGTCGAGTTGGACGGTGCCAAGCTGCCACTGACGGCCGAGGGCGTCCTTGACCATGAAGTCGAGCTTAGGGCCGTAGAAGGCGGCTTCGCCTTCCACTTCCACCGTGTCGAGGCCCATCTCGGCGGCGGCTTCGCGGATGGCCTGCTCAGCGGCATCCCACTGCCCCGGGTCACCGATATACTTCTCGGCGTTGTTGGGGTCGCGGAGGGAGACCTGTGCGGTGTAATCGTGGAAGTCGAGCGCGTTGAAGACGAGGAGCGTAAGGTCGATCACGTCCTTGAGTTCGTCCTTGACCTGGTCGGGCGTGCAGAACAGGTGGGCGTCGTCCACGGTAAAGCCGCGTACGCGCGTCAGCCCGCCGAGCTCGCCGGATTGCTCGAAGCGGTAGACCTGTCCGAACTCGGCCAGTCGCACCGGGAGGTCGCGGTAGGAGTGCGGCAGGTGGTCGTAGATCTGCGTGTGATGCGGGCAGTTCATTGGCTTGAGGAGGTAGCCGTCGCGGTCGCTCTCCAGGATGGCCTCGTCCGCCTCAGCCGCGCCCCGGTCCTCGAACATGGGCGGGAACTGGCTCTCACTGTAGTAGGGATAGTGCCCGCTCGTCTTGTAAAGGTCGAGCCGCCCGATGTGGGGCGTGATGACGGGCAGGTAGCCGCGCCGGAGTTGCTCGGCCTTGAGGAAGTCCACGAGCGTGTCACGGAGGATGGCGCCCTTGGGCAGCCACATCGGTAGGCCGGGGCCGACCTTGTTCGAGAACATGAACAAGCCGAGCTCGCGGCCGAGCTTGCGGTGGTCGCGCTGCTTCGCCAGTTCCAGGCGTTCGAGGTGCTCGTCGAGCAGCTTCTGCTTGGGGAAGGTGACGCCGTAGAGGCGCGTCAGCTGCGGGCGGGACTCGTCGCCGCGCCAGTAGGCCCCGGCGATGTTGAGGAGCTTGACGGCCTTGATGGGTTTGGTGTTGGGGATGTGCGGTCCGCGGCAGAGGTCCACGAAGTCGCCCTGCTGGTAGAACGTGATGGTGCCGTCCTCCAAGTCCTCGATCAGTTCGAGCTTGTACTGGTCGCCCTTCTCCTCGAAGTAGGCGAGCGCCTCCGCCTTGGAGACATCACGGCGCTCGTAGCGATTCGCGTTCCGCGCCAGCTCCTTCATCTTCTGCTCGATGGTGGGCAGGTCCTCGGCGGTGAGTTGCCTCTTCTCCGTCTGCGAGAGGTCTACGTCGTAGTAGAAACCACCCTCAATGGCGGGACCGATGCCGAACTGCACGCCGGGGTAGAGCGCTTCGAGCGCTTCAGCCATGAGGTGCGCCGACGAGTGCCAGAAGGCCATTCGGCCGCCCTCGCTGTCCCACGTCAGGATGGAGACGGCGGCGTCCTCGCCAATGGGGCGGTGCAGGTCGCACACCTCGCCGTTGACCTCCACGGCGAGCGCGTTGCGGGCGAGGCCCTCAGAGATGCTCTGGGCGATCTCGAAGCCGGTGGTGCCGGAGGGGTAGGTACGGACGGAGCCGTCGGGGAGAGAGATGTTCATCGGAGACCTGAGGCGCCCGGTAGTGGGGCGAACGATGGAAGGCTAGGGTGTAGACGATACGACGGAAGGGGGGCTAGCGCTCCAGGCGGCGCGTTAAGAAGTGCGTGAAACGGGCAGCGGCGTACCGGTCTGCCTTCTCGTGATGAGACGAACGAGGGTATGTATAAGATGGGTGTGTCAGGGGGAGCCTTCGCGTGACGCTCTTGTGGGAGGATTCTCCCAGGTCAGGGTGCGGAACGGTGCCGGACTGACGCGTCACCATTCGGTCGTTCTTCTCCTCCACCCTCCTTCCCATGCCTTCTGTTTTGCGTCGCAAGGCCTCGCGCGGAAAGCGTCGGCCGACCAGCCTATTCGCCTATCCGTTCGACCGCACGGCCTACGTGCGCTGGCGCCTCCGTTGCCAGTGGGCAGCCCTCGTGCGCGTTCCCTCGCCTCCCGCGCGGACCTCGAACTAGCCGACCCGGCCCGGCCAGGTTTGCGCGACACCGACGCGGAAGCGATACTAAGCGCTCGTTTGTAACCGGAGCGCTGCCATGTCGCTGTTTCGTTGGATGGGATGCCTTGCCGGGCTCATGTGCCTGTTGACATGGCCTGCGCGTGCTCAGATTCAGCCGGGCCTGACGGGCGAGCCGCTGCGGCAGGCCCTCGTGGCTGACTACACGCCTACGACCGTTCTCTCCGACGCGGCCTCGAAGGACACGCTCTACGCCGTCATCGACCGTACGAATGTGGGAGGTCAGGACGGAGTGCTCGGACTCTACACCGAGTATTTCGTCCCGTTCGATTGCAGCCCGTCGTGCGATCCGAGCCAGGACGTGTTCAACAACAACGCAGGGATCAACCAGGAGCACACGTGGCCGCGCAGCGAGGGCGCCGGGTCGGGCAACGCTGAGCGGGATCTGCACCACCTCTTCCCGACGCGTGTGGTCGTCAACAGCGACCGGGCCAGCCTGCCGTTCGGGGAGAGCGACGACGGCAGCACGACGGCGTGGTATTACCTCAATCAGTCGCAGGGTACGGCGCCGCCGGTGGCTACGCGCGACTTGTGGAGCGAACGGCAGGGCCTGACGCGCTTCGAGCCGCGCGAATCCGTCAAGGGGGATGTAGCGCGGGCGCTCTTCTACTTCTACACGATCTACGGCCCCAACGGCACCGATCAGGCGAGCACGGCCTTCTTCGACGCGATGAAGGAGACGTTGCTCGATTGGCACGAAGCCGATCCGCCTACGGCAGAGGAAGAGGCGCGCAGCCTTCGCGTGGCCGATTACCAGGCGACGGGTTCCAGCGAGCCCGCCATCAACCCATTCGTCCATGATGCGACCCTCGTACGGCGGGCCTACTTCGAGAGCGCGGCGGGAGCGCTGACGGTTCTGTTGGAAGGCGCCTACGACGTTACCACCGGCACCATGCGCACGGATCTGTCGGCCGTGCTTCCTGAAACCGATCCCTACGGCCTCGGGCAGTCGGTGGCTTCCGGTTTCTTCACGGCCGCTGCTACCGGCCAGCGCGTGGTGGATTGGCTCCGTCTCGAACTCCGCACCGGTGATCCGATGACGGGCATGACCGTCGTGGACGAACGCGCCGCGCTGCTGCTTGACGACGGCACGGTTGTAGGCACCAACGGCACCGGGCCGGTCACGTTTGCTGGAATCGCGCCGGGCGCCTATTACGTCGCCGTCTTCCACCGTAACCACCTCGCCGCCATGACGCCGGGAGCGCTCAGCCTGATGCCCAGCGCGTCCTACGACTTCACGAGCGGCGCCGGGCAGGCGTATGGCACGGGCGGGCAGACGCTGACGGGCGACGGCCAGTGGGCGCTCTGGGCCGCCGACGGGAGCGGCGACGGGCAGGTGACCGCGCCAGACTTCAACGCTTACAACGCTGCCACAGCCTCCGGGACCACCGGCTACGCAGCAGCCGACTACACGCTCGACGGCCAGGTGACAGCCCCCGACTTCAACACCTACAGCGCCAACACGGCCGCAGGTGCCACGACGCAGGTACCGGTATCGAGCAGCGCGGTTCGTGCACCCGCTCAGAACTGAAGATGCAGCGTGAGGCCGCGCGCTTCCGCTGTGGCGAACGGATACACCGCGAGGGGCGGAGCGCCTGATACCGAGTCTGAAGAACCGTCGGAGGGCCCCAGGTGACGCCGGGCGAGGAGGTAACCCGTGGCGCCGCCCACGAGCGCACCCGCGAGCACATCGCTCGGCCAGTGACTCCCGGTGGCGATACGCGCCACGGCCGTGCCGCCTGCCACGCCGACGAGGCCGTAGGTCACCGGCCCTGGGTAGTAGACCGCCCACGGGACCGTCAGGGCGAAGGCCAGCGTCGTGTGGCCCGAGGGGAACGAGCGATGCTCCGAGAAGGGCTGGAAGTCGTACGGCGCACTACCGTCGCGAGGCCGCACGCGCCCCGTGGCACTCTTGACCACGCGGGTCAGCACCGACGCGTAGACCCCGGCCTCCAGCGAGGTGAAGGCAGCGTCCTGAAGGCGGGTGTTGGAGGTGAGCAGCGTGCCGCCCCAGAGCAGACTGCTGGCGACAAGCATACGGCTATCGCCCAGGTCGTTCGCGATGTCCAACGCCGAAGCCGTCGTGCCGGTGTAGCGGTCCTGTCCGAAGCGACTGAGGGAGGAGTCGGCGAGAGAGAGGGTGGCTACCGCGCCCAGGGCGACGGCCCCGACCAGCGCATGGGTCGGGCGGGCGCTTTGGAACGGCGCGAGGAGATCCCCGGCTACCCACACGCCGAATCGGTTGAACGACGGCGCGGCGGGAGGCGGAGCGGTCTCCTCGGCGCTCAGCATTCCCTGGTTGAGCTCAGTCGGCACCGGCTGGGCGGCGACGGAAATCGTCATGCTGGCGAGGGCCAGCAGCAGAAGCAGGCGCTGCATGCTCATACCTCCGTCCCTTCGACGAACGCACGGGGCCCACCCTCATCGTGCTGCATGCCCCAACGTTCAGAAACGATCACATTGTTGGTCAGTGGCGTGCTCGGTGCGGTGCAACCCGCGAATAGCGGAAAGAGGCCGACGGCGATCCCGATAAGAACGGCCAGCACCAGCACCCATCCGTCCGTGCGTGAGAACAACGGCTCGCGTTTCATGACTCCATTCCGACGAAGGGGGAAGAGAAAATTGGCCCGAGGAGTACGGGGAGGAGCCGCCCTCCTCAGGCCGGGCGATGGCGCCCCAGGTTAGCCGTTTTCGGGCGCGCTATTGTCCTCGATCTCGACCGCGACGCGTTCGCCGCCTTGGTCTTTGTAGGAGATCTCAACCTCATCCCCGACGGCGACATCGGCGAGGCTCGTGTAGCCTGAGAATGTGGTTTCGGCATTGACGGTGTAGCGCGAAGCGTCTACCGTGAGAAAATTGTCCCCGACCTCTTCCACGAGGCCTGTGATCTCCTGGTCGCCGCCGAAGATTTCGAGGGCGTCGCAGCCGGTAAGGCCGACGAGGAGCAAGGCGAGGGCGAGGCCGGTAAAGAGGCGCGGAATGGGGTGTAGCATGAGATAGCGTGCTTAGTGAGGGACGGTTGAAGGGCGGAGCACCCACCCGTGGATTGGAGACCCGGAGCCTAGCATGGATGCGTAAGCGCCAGGACACTTTTTCTCACGGCACGACGGGAAGGAGGCTGTCGGGCGGCACGGGGAAGGCCCGCGGCGAGAAGCCCGCGAAGAGGCCGAAGCCGTTCGACAGGTTCGAATAGACGCGGAGCGGCTCGGCGAACGGGTTTTCGCCGAAGAGTGCCTGCTCGGGGGCCGTCTTGGCGTAGCGGTAGAGGTCCTCGGAGAGCGCCGCGAACAGGACCACGAAGGCGCGCTGGACGGTCGGCCCCGGACTCGGCGGTGAGGCTACGTCGTAGGCGATCTCCACATCCAGCGTGTGCGCCTGGCCGTCGAACCGGTCGTCGCGCAGGAGCGCCTGGTAGTAGGTCGGGCTGTCGGGGTCGAGGGGGTTTGGGAGCGGGTTGCCGAGCGAGGGGTTGTCGCTCGTAAACGGAAAGAGCGCAGGCGGTAGCGACGTGACGCTTCCCGCCTGGAGGTCGACGAGGGCGCGGAGGTGCAGGACCGCGAGCGTGTAGTAGTTGGTTTCCCCGGCGAGGTCGTCAAGGATCAGGCGGAGCCGGACGATGCGCCGCGTCTCGGAGGGCGCCGAGACGAGCGCGGGCTCGAAGGCGGTGATCTGCGGTGGGCTCGGCAGTGCCCCCCCGCCTTCGACGGTCTCATAACCCGGCGCACTGACGCGGAGGCTATACAGTCGCCCTAGCTCCGGTCGGCTGCCGAGGGCGATGTAGGTACCCGAATCCCGCCGAGCGAGTCGTTCGAGCAACTGATCGCCCTCCCAGATCTCGACAGCGGCGTCTTCCACGAGACCCGGCACCGTCGGCTCGCTGTAGCCGACGGTGTGCGAGACGCGGACCGTCCAGAGGCTCTCCGGCGCGAAGAAGCCTTGCGCTACGAGTTGCCGCTCGTGTGGCGGCACGTTCACGTCCACGACCGTCTCGCAGCCGCCGAGCACGGTCAGGAGGAGGGTGAGGAGCAATAGCCCGATCGCCATGCGCGGCGTGAGTGTGGGAGCGTTCTCGTCAAAGGATTCGTCGAAGAAGGATTCGTCGAAGGGAGAGGCAGGACGCGGCATAGCGAGCGGCGGGTTGAAGAACGCGTCGTACCGAAGGAGCATGCCGAAAGCGCGGAGTTAGAATCGGAAGCGATAGGCGAGGGCCGGGAGGATGGGGAACAGGCTCGCCTGCTTGTAGACGCGCCCGCCGCCCTCGCCCGGCGCGGCGAACAGGAAGAAGGGGTTGCGGCGGCTGTAGACGTTGTAGGCGCCCACCGATAGTGTGCTCTCGCCGCCCTTGAGGAAGAGCGCCCCGCCAAAGTGCCAGTTGAGCGCGAGGTCGAGGCGGTGGTAGGCGTTCATCCGGAAGCCGCCGCGGGGGCCGTAGTGCAGGAGCGTGGGCAACTCGATGGGGCCGGAGGGGTTGCTCGGGTCGAGGCGAGCGAGCTGGCGCGGGTCGAGGAGGCCGTTCTCGTAGAAGCGCGCCGTGGCGAGCGTGACGGCCTGGCCCGTCCCGTACACCCACGTCAGCCCGAGGTCGAGCGTGTCGCTGAAGCGGTGGTTGAAGACGAGCGACACGTCGTGGCGGCGGTCGTAGCGGTAGGGGAAGGCCACACCCTCATTGAGCGCGTCGAAGCGGCGCGTGGACCACGAAAGCGTGTAACCGAGCCATCCCGTCGTTCGTCCCGTCGTTCGTCGGAGGAACAGTTCGCCGCCATACGCCCAGCCGCGCCCCACCTCCACCTTGTCCTGCCAATCCTGACCCGGCACCGCGAAGCTGGCCCCCGGTCGGTACTCGATGAGTCCCTGCATGTCCTTGTAGAATCCCTCCACACTGACCATCCAGCCTCGGCCGAGGCGAGCCGTCGTTCCGAGCGCCGCCTGCCACGAGCGTTGTGAGGGCACCCGCTCGGTGGGGGCAAGCCAGAGGTCGGTCGGGAGGCTGACGCCCGTGTTGGCGAGGAGGTGGAGGTATTGCTCCATCGCACTGAACGAGCCTTTGATGGACCAGTCAGGTGTCAGGAGGAAGCGCGCCGAGAGCCGAGGTTGGAGCGAGGCGTAGGTCTGAGTGCCCCCGCGCATGGCCGAAGCATGGAGGCCGAGGTTGGCCGCGAGCCGGTTGCCGAGTTGCCAATCGTCCTCCGCGTAGGCGAAGCCCTCCCACGTCGTGTAGGCGAACGACTCGGGCGTGAGGAGGCGGGCGAGCGTGTCGGCGGCGGCCGTGGCGGCGCTGTCGGCGAGGCTGTAGCGGAGCGTGCCCACGCCGGGGTTGAAGCGGTGGCGCGTCAGGTTGGCGCCCGCACGAACGGCGTGCGCGGCCGAAGGGGTCCACTCGGCATCCACGCGCCCGCCGAGGTCGGTGATGCCCGAGGTGTAGACGGCCTCCTGAAAGGTCTCCGGTAGACCGGGTACGGTCTGAGCCAATCGGGTCGTCGTGGCGAAGCGGTAGCGGCTCGCTGTCAGCGCCGCCGTGGTGAACAGACGGTTCGAGAACGGACGGCTCCAGCGCAGCGTCGCCAGACCATTGCCCCACGTCGCCCCGCCGTCGAAGCGCTCGCGGAAGCCATCCAGGCTCGTGCTCGTGTAGGCCGTGCCGTAGACGTCGTCGCCGAGGTAGGCGCTGAGCGTGAGGCGGTCGCGCGCCGTCGCATCGAAGGTGAGCCGCGCGTTGAGGTCGTAGAAGTAGGAGGTGAAGTTCTGCCCGCTCGTGCGCCCGCTGAGGAAGGGTTTCGCGAGCACATCGATGTAGGTGCGGCGGGCGGAGACGATGAACGCGCCACGCCTGCGCAGCCCCGGCATCGGCCCTTCGACGGTGAGCGCTGAGGCCACAACCCCGACCGAGCCCTCGGTGGCGTAGGCGTGGCGGTTGCCCTCGCGCATCGTCACATCCACAACCGACGAGAGGCGGCCGCCGTAGCGGGCCGGAAAGCCGCCCTTCGTCAGTTCCACGCGGGCGATGGCGCTGGTGTTGAAGACGGACAGGAAGCCAAGTACATGGCTGACGTTGTAGAGGGGTGCGCCGTCGAGGAGAATGAGGTTCTGGTCAGGACCGCCGCCGCGCACGTAGAGGCCCGTCTGGCCCTCCGAGCCGCTCTGCACGCCGGGCAGGAGCTGGATCGCCTTGATGAGATCGGGCTCGCCGAGGAGCGCCGGCAGCAGCTCGACCTCGGCTGCTGTGATCGCCGTGGTGCTCATCCGCGTCGAGGCGACTTCGTCCTCGCCGCGCTCGGCCACCACCTCGACTTCACCGATGCCCGACGTCTCGGGCATGAGCGTGACATCGCGCCAGCGAGTTTCCACAGGCATGAGTATCAGCGAGGCCGTCTGGTAGCCGACGAATGAGACGCGCACCTGAACCGTGTCGGCGTGGGCGGGGAGGGTGAGGGCGTAGAACCCGGCGGTGTTGGTCGCCACGCCGTGGCCCAGGTCCGGGGCGTAGACGTGAGCGCCGGGCAAGCGCTCGCCGCTGGCGGCATCGCTCACGAATCCGCTGACAGTGAGGGGGCGACTCGGTGCCTCCTGCGCCCTGACCGGCGAGGCACAGAACAGGCAGAGCGTGGCCCAGGCGACGCTCGCGAGATGGAAGAGGCCAGGTTGTCGCATCGGGAAGGGAGACGTGGGGGATCGCGAGCCGCGCCTGCTCACGTCTACGAGACCCGGCAGTCCTGCGCGATGCGTAACCGGCCGCGTTACGTGTTGGATGCCGCTCGCGGGTCTACTCCCATAGATGCGCGGGCGGACCCTCCTAGAATCCGCCCCGTACCACCTTGATCGCTCTTACCGCCGCTGCCATGAATCGCCCCCGCTATGCCTTCCTTGCTGTCGCCATCGCCGCCGTGGGCCTCCTCGGTGCCTTCGCGCTCCAAGCCGACGACGAGGAGATCGAAGCCCAGGGGCCTATCGAAGCTGTCGATGTTGCCTCCGGCATGCTCACCGTTGACGGCCTGACCTTCCTCGCGAACGAGACCACGCTTTTCGGCGATGAGGAGGACGGCGACGCTCCCTTTACGCTCGCCGACCTCGCCGTGGGGGATCCGGTGGAAGTCGATGGCTACCGAGACGCTGACGATACGCTCATCGCTCTCGAAGTCGAGCAAGGCTATGACGACGAGGACGGCGATGATGGAGAGGACGATTCCTGATCGGTAGTCCTGGCCAGTAGCTCAGCGTGTGAGCCGCAACGAGAACACCGGCAGCAGCGGCGTCGCGAGGCGCGAGCGCTGGGCGTAGAGCCCCGTGTTCGCATCTTCCGTGAGCAGCCAGTCGCGCACGTTGGCGCGGCCGAGCACGTTAAGCAGGCCAAACCGCGCCTGTAGTTCCGTGGTGCCGAGCACCGTTGTGTAGGCGGCGCTGAGGTCGAGTTGGACGAAGGCAGGGAGGCGATGCGCGGCCGGTTCGCCGAGATCGAATGGCGCGAAGAGCCGCGTCGCAGGGGCGGGTTCGAGCAGGTCGTAGTAGGCCTGGCGAAAGCCCCAGGCACGGCCCAGGACGGCCTCGCCGCGCGCCGTG
>JABDIZ010000091.1 GCA_013003465.1 Rhodothermaceae bacterium | reverse complement strand
CGCTGGTTCCACAGCACGATGGGCGGCCCCGGATCACGGGCGCGCTCGGCCTCGGCGTTGGGTGCGTGGCGGTCGTGGCCTTCCAGGTCGAGACCGAGGTGGAGGACGGTGGCGCGGTCGCGGAGGCGCCGGAGCGTGTCGAGGTGCGTGAAGTCGGGGAAGCGGCGAAGGAGCGTGGGCAGCGCTTCGAAAAACTGATCGCGGTGGAAGTGCGAGTTGAAGACGAGGCGGTCGGCGGCGAGGGCCGAGAGGTAGTTGATGTAGGCGTAGGTGTAGTCGCGCTCGGCGGCGTCGCGGATGGGGTAGGTGAGCTGGTTCTCGTGGAGGTAGAGAACGACGGGCGTGGCAGCGAGTTGGTCGCGCGTGAGGGCGAGGAACGCCGGGAGGTTCACCATGTCGGTGGCGAACAGCAGATCGGGCACGAACCCACCCGCGAGGGCCTCGCGCGCTTTTTGTGCGAGCGTAACGGCTCCGCCTTGCATGCGCCACTTCCAGTAGCGCGCCGCCATCGTGACCGGCCGGATGGTGTGGCCGCTGTGGCGCGTCAGGTCGTCCAAGAAGTGCCGGTGCGAACCGCCGTACCAGGGCTCCAGCGCGAGGATGTTCACGACCGGCTGTCGGCCAGTTCCTGCGCGAGCGTCTCGTCTTCCTCGTCTGTGGCCGGACGGACCACAGCGATGGTGCGCAACTGGAGGTTGTCGCGGAGCGTCGGATCGCGCACCTCCTCCGACGTGATGAGCACCTCATCCCCGGCCTCCATCTTGAGGACACGCGATTGGAGGCGAATCGTGAGCGGACGCTCGGCGACGTTCTTGATGAGCATACCGCGGCGCTGCGACATCGGCGTACGAAGACCTGGACTTGCGAGAGAGGGCGGGCTCCAAGATATTCACGGAACGTTGCGGCTCCCACTCTGATGTGGCTTCTGCCTCCGATTCCTGCCCTCGACGGCCCGCGCGCGCTGGCCCGGGCTGTGCTCGGCCTCGCCTACCCGGCCCTCTGTCTGGGCTGCGACCGACGACTCTCCGTGTCCATCCGCGACGACGGCATTCCGCTCTGCCCGTCGTGTCAGCGAACGCTTCCGCGTGCCACCGACGCAGTGGTCGCTGAGCGGCTGGCCCCCCTCCCGGCCGCACAGGGTGTGTTCGGCCGGACGGTCGCGCTCTGGGTGTTCGACAGCGGCGGGACCGTGCAGCGCCTCCAGCACGCCCTCAAGTACCGGAACCGCCCGGCGTTGGGCCGGGCCTATGGGCGGCTGCTTGGCCAGGCGCTCACGCACGCTCATCCGCACGCCGTCTACGACCTCGTGCTGCCGATTCCCCTGTCGCGCGTGCGCCACCTCGAACGGGGCTATAACCAGAGCCACCAGCTCGCCCATGGCCTGGCCGAAGCCTTCACCCCAGAGCCTCCCGTGCGCGACGACCTCCTCCTCCGCACCCGCCCCACACGGTCACAGACGGCCCTCTCCCGCGACCGCCGCTGGACGAACGTGGCCGACGCCTTCGCCGTGACGGATCCCGAAGCCGTGCGCGATTGTCGCGTGCTGCTCGTGGACGACGTGCTCACCACCGGTGCCACGCTTACGGCCGCGGCGCTTCCACTCCGGGACGCCGGGGCTACGGTAGACCTCGCTGTCTTCGCCGTCGCGGCGGTCTAAGGAAAAAGCCGCACGTCCAACGGACACGCGGCTTTTCGAAGAAACCGGTGGATGCTTATTCGGGCGCGGACTCGGTACCCTCTGCAGGCGTGGCCGGCGCAGCTGGAACGTCGGTGCCTCCTGCTGGGGCTTCCGTGCCCCCCGCAGGCGCCTCAATCGGGAATTCGGTAGGAACGTCCGTGGCGCGGTCTTCGAGCACACTGCGGCGCTCTTCGATCCCGCCAATGGTGAACGGCGCCACAAAGCACAGCACCATCAGCGCCGTCCCGAGGGCCCAGGAGGCCTTCTCCAGGAAGTCCGGCGCCTGGCGCGCGCCGAGGATCTGCGTGGCCTGCCCGCCCGATGCGATACCGGCCAACCCGCCGCCCTTCCCACTCTGGAGAAGAACGACGATGCTCAGGAGGATGGCAACCAGCAGGATGAGGAAGACCAGAAACGTAAACATGGTAGATCGGAGTCAGTCGGGGGCGGCGAACAACGTGTCGCCGGAAGCCGTGAAAACTACGGCCTCGGACTACCCCTGGGCAACGCATGAGTGCCCCAGCGATGGTAATCGCACGTGAAGACGGCGAGCCCCCCTAGGCCTCCCGGCGGTCGAGAAACGCCTGCACAAGCAGCAGGGCGACCGTGCTCTTGGCATCCAAGATCTCTCCGGCCCGTGCCCGCTGCACGGCCTCCGCGAGCGGCATCCGCACGGGCACCACGAACTCGGCATCGTCGGTTTCAGCGGATTGCTCCGAGAGGTCCTCGGCCAAGAACAGGTGGATCACCTCGTTGCTGTACCCGATGCACGGATACGTCTCCCCCACGCGCGTAAGCGTCGCCGCCGTGTAGCCGACTTCCTCCTCCAACTCGCGGCGCGCCAACTCGGCCGGGTCTTCGCCCTCCTTGTCGAACTTGCCCGCCGGAACTTCGAGGAACTCACGCTGCGGTGGATACCGAAACTGCCGGACGAGCAGCGTGGTGCCGTCGGCGAACAGGGGCACCACGGCGGCAGCCCCGGGGTGATCGATCCACTCGCGGACGGATTCGCCGCCATCGGGCAGAAGGACCGTGTCGCGATAGACCTTGAGGAGTACACCGTCCACGAGATGCTCGCGGGATTTCTTCGTCTCGGTGAGGTTCATGGAGCAGGCTTGACGCTGGAGGCACAATGCTGGACGCCGGAAGCTACCCCGCCTCAAGCCCGATGCGTCAAGCGCACCGCTCAAAGCCCGAAGCTTAACCCCGCATGCACCTTCCCCTGCGCGAGGCCGAGATCCGGGTTGACGGCATAAGTCACCGTGACAAGGCCCACCGGCGTGCGGTACTGCAACCCGAAGCCGTAGCCGGGGAGCCACAGGCGCTCGGCGTCGAGATCCGGCAGCGGCGGGCGGTCCACGTAGCCGAGATCCACAAAGAGAAAGGCGAACGAGGTGCGGTCGAGTTGGTAGCGGTACTCGGCCAGCGCACGCGCCGTGGTCGTGCCGAAGAACCGATCCTCATCATAGCCGCGGAGCGAGGCCGCGCCGCCGAGGCGGAACAGATCGCCCTCGTCGTACACCGCGCGCGCATCATCCCCGGCCGCTCGTCCTCCGAGGAGCACCGAAGCCTCCCCCCCCATGACGGCCACCTGGCGCGAGAACGTCGGCACGAACAAACGGCCGGAGGCCAGCAGCCGCTGCTGCCGCACATTCACTGGCACGACGACCCCAGCGCCGTCGGTGGCAGGCACTTGCCGTCGTTTGAACCCTTGCTCCGCCAGCGCTTCGAGCACCAGGCCGCGCCGGGGGTTCACCCCGATATCAAGCCGACGATACCGCAGGCCGACCCCGCCGAAGACGGCATCGGAGGCCGCCACGCGCGGGCGTCCGTCCACGAGTTGCGCGCCGAAGAAACCTGGCTCGACCGCTTCCCGACTCGCCGCTGCGATAAGCTCCAGCCCCGGCGCCACGCGGTACCCGCTCTCGATGCGGAACTGTTGACGCGAGAACGTTGAGTCTTGGCTGTAGCCCGCAAACTGTCCCTCGACCCGGAGTGGCAAGCCCAGCAGAAACGGATCCGAGAGACGCACATCGACCGAGGAGACGAGGCCGGGGTTGCGGATGAGCCGAAGGCGCAGTTGCCGCCCCCCCCCAAAGAGGTTGCGCAGTTCGATGAACCCGTTTCCGACCACGGAGCCGTCGCGTCCATCGGCGGCCGGGAGGTAGCCGAGGACGAGGTCGAAGGTGCCCGGCGGCCCTTCGGCGACCGGCACCCGCACGATGGCGCCGCTGTCCGACAGCACCAGCACCGGCGCGCCGACCTCTTCGAAAAGCCCGGTCGCTTCGAGGGCGCGGCGGATGGCCTCGGGGTCGTAGGGCACGAGCGGTTGACCGGGTTGAAGATCGGTCACGCGCGCCGCGAGAGCCCCGCTGGTGCGCCGGTCGCCCTCTAGCTCGACCCCAACGAGACGGAGGACGTCGCCCTCGTTCACGAGCAGGCGGACGTGCACACCCGGCACCGCCGCGTCGGTGTCCAGCGTGATCGCGGGACGCACCTGCGCCAGCGGGTAGCCCAGGCGTTCGTAGCGGACCAGCAGCGCCTCAAGATCCTGTTCTAATGCCTCCCGGTCGAACGAGTCACCGGGCTGCGTCGCCATCGTGGCGGCAAACTCATCGGCCCCGACGGCGCTCGCCCCTTCCAGGGTCACCCTCCGAACCTGGGCCACGGGGCCGCGCGTGGCGTAGAGGGTCGGCGCCTGAGCAATCGTAGCCGAGTCGATCCGAGCGAGCGCGTAGCCCTCGTGGTGCAGATACGCCAGGGCGAGCGCAGCTGCCGCCTCCGCGCTATCAGAAGGCACCGCGCGTGTCGGTCTCCAGTCCACCGCTTCCCCATCGGCAACCAACTGCCAGGTCGGCGGCGTCTGCGCTTCGGAGGGCAGCACGAACAGGCTCAACAGCAAGAACCCGGCTGCACGACACCGCGCCGACGCCCGTATCTTGGCGCCGTCGTTCCTCCCCGCTCGTATGCGCGTTCTGTTCATTCTTGCCGCCCTCGGATGGCTTGGGCTCGCCGCTCCCCTGGCGGCCCGCTCCGGCGTCCAACCGGACCGTCCGCTCGTCCGTTCCATCGCGGCAGATACGCTCTTTGCCAGTGTCCAGGCTGGCGAGCCGCTGGTGCTGTCGCTGCCGGAAACCTACCGCGGAGGGGCAGCCGAGTACCGACTGCTCCGTGGCCCGGCGCTGAGCTGGCTGGTGGACCGTTCCTTTTTCTGGCGCACCCTCCCGGCCGAGCGCGGCCTCCTGTTCGTGCTGATCGAGCGCGTCGCACCGGGCGTACAGCCGGACACGCTGGTGCTAGCCATCGAACTCAACTAGGGTGGCCCGTTGGACTGATCTCGCGGAGCACTTCCTGAGTCGTGTAGAACCACGGCACCACACCGCGTTTCGTGGCGCCCTGTTGGATTGGTTTGCCGAAGACCGTCGCCCGATGCCCTGGCGTGAAGTGGGGCCAGATGGGCGGAGAGATCCTTACCGCGTGTGGCTCGCCGAGGTGATGCTTCAGCAGACGCGTGTGGATCAGGCACGCCCGTATTTCGAGCGCTTCACCGCCGCCTTCCCGACAGTCGAAGCCCTCGCGGAGGCCGAACTCGATGCGGTACTCAAGAACTGGGAGGGGCTCGGATACTACTCCCGCGCGCGCAACCTGCACCGCGCGGCCAAGGCGATAGTCGCCGACCACGACGGGCAGGTGCCGGACACGGAAGAGGCCATCCTCGCGCTGCCCGGCGTCGGCGCGTACACGGCCGCGGCGGTGCTCTCGCTCGCCTACGACCGCCCGCTGGCCGTTCTCGACGGCAACGTCATCCGCGTGCTCGCCCGCGTTTTCGCCGTCGAGGCCGACACGCGCCAGGGCGCCACGCGACGCGCGCTCCAGGCCGTCGCTGACGACCTGCTCGACACCGAACGACCCGGGCTGTTCAACGAGGCGATCATGGAGTTGGGCGCCACGCTGTGCACGCCGCGCAACCCGGCCTGCGGGCGCTGTCCGCTCCGCTCCGACTGCGCCGCGTTCGCGCAAGGCCAGACCGAGCATTACCCCGTCGTCTCCAAGAAGAAACCGACCCCGCATTACGAGATCGCGGTCGGCGTGATCGAAGACGACCAGGGCCGCGTGCTGATCCAGCAACGCCCGGAGGACGCCATGCTCGGTGGCCTCTGGGAGTTTCCAGGAGGCAAGCAGGAAGCCGAAGAGCCGCTCGCCGAGACCTGCCGCCGCGAGGTGCACGAGGAGTTGGGCATCGACGTCAACGTAGGCGAGGAGATCGCACGCATCCCACATGCGTATTCGCACTTCAGCATTACGATGCATGCGTTCCTGTGCCGCCTGCGCGAGGGCAAGCCGAAGCATCACGCCGACCAGCCTCTCGCTTGGGTCGGCATCGACGATCTCGACCGATACGCCTTTCCCCGCGCCAACCGGAGACTCATCGAAATCCTGATTGACAGGAGGCGGCAACCAACGTTGTTTCAACACTAACAGCAAGTCTAGTCGCGGTCCGCGGTCCGCCGCCGCTCTCTACTGGGGCCTGCCTGTTCTTTATTGGGTACATATCGAAGCCATAACGTGTCATTCGCTTGACTCCATCTTATCTTGTTCCCTCCTCCTGACGCTCCCAAGTTGGAGGAACGAACGCTTTATCGGCGGCAAGGCTTCTGCCTCCCCCGCACTTCTCCCATCCCTCCATCCCCCCGAACTTCTATGCTTCGTTCCCTACTCTCTCATCGTACAACCGGCCTGCTTGCGGGCATCGTGGTGTGCACAGCGCTGGCATTGCCCGCCCAGGCACAGAATGCGCTCGGTGGCACAAGTGCCACGAGCCTGGTCCTCTTGGAGGACTGGGCGGGCGGCATCGGCATGTGGACACAAAGTGAAGTCCCCGATGGCGCGGGCGAAGGCTGGCGTGTCGCTAACGAAATCAACCCGGACGATAATCTGGAGAACGTGGCCCGCCTCCGCAACTTCGACCGCAACATCGCAGCCACCGACTACCTGCTCACCTCGCCCACGTTCGCGGTTCCCCAGGTCACCGGCCTCACCCTCATGTTCGACGTGGCCTACGCGCAACGCGATACCGTTGGGGGCACGATCTCCGAAACGCTTGAGATCGAAGTGTCTACGAACGCAGGTGCTTCCTACTCGTTTGCAGCGAGCCTGACGGGCGTGGATCTCGATACCGTCGCTCCCCTCGCCACGGCCTTCAAGCCGGCTAGCGCAGCCGACTGGGAAGCCCGCTCCATCGACCTCTCTGCCTTCGCTCCGATGGCACAGGATGGCGCCCCCCTTCGCATCCGCTTCTCGGTCGTGAATCAGGAAGGCAACAACCTCTACCTCGACAACATCAAGGTGACGACGAGCCCAGCGGCCGTGTTTCTGGACGGCGTCGAAGGCTGGCGCATGCTCGCCAACCCGACGACCGGGACCTCGTACGACGAGGTGATCGGGTCGGTCTGGACGCAGGGTTTCCCGGGCGCTGACAACACGAATGGCTCCACGAACGTGCTGCTCTACGACGAGTCAGTCATCGGTGATCAGAGCAACGGCTACACGCCTCCTGCCGATCAGGCCAATACATGGAGCAGCGGTACGGGCGCGTTCGTCTACGTCTACTCGGACGATGACAACGACGGCTCGGCCGAAGGTTTCCCGAAGACCCTCACGGCCTCCGGGGTGCTCCCGAGCCTTCCATTCAACTTCCCCGTCACGTATACCGAAACCACCCCGACGGCCCTGCCTGACGAGGACGGCTGGAACCTTCTCGGTAACCCGTACGACCGTACCATCGACTGGGACCTGCTGACGGCAGTCAATCTCGACGCGACGGTCTACGTCTGGAATCCGAACGGCATGACCGCGGGCTACCGGACGTGGAACGGCACCACCGGCAACCTCAACCAAGGGCTGATCGCGCCGTTCCAGGGCTTCTGGGTGAAGGCGAATGCAACCAGCCCCTCCTTGATGCTCGACGCCAACGCGGTCACCACCGGCGGCATCTTCTCCGGACGCCAGTCGGCGATTCCGGTGATCGCACTCCGCGCCGACGCCACCGTTGCCGGTGTGGAGATGTACGGGGAGGCCTTCCTGCAGATCGACCCCACGGCAGAAGCCGATGTGGACCGTCTCGACGCGCATTTCCTCACGCCGCTGTCCTCCGAGTACATCGCCATGATGACGCAAACGGAGGCTTCGGCGACGAGCCTTGTCATTGACGCGCGGCCCATCGGAGCAGATGCCCTCTCCTTCGCGCTGGATGCCATTGCGGTAGAGCAGAATGCGCCCATCGGCACGGCCATGACCCTCACCTGGCCGGAGCTTCGCGACGTGCCAGAGACGTGGACACTCTCGCTCGTAGACCACGTTACGGGTACCACCGTGGACCTCCGCGCGACGGAATCGTACACATTCACGACGGAGCTCGGTGATGAGACGCCTCGCTTCGCCATTGTGGTGAATCCGAGCAGCGTCGTCGCGAACGAGCCGGAAGGCACCCCCGGGGCCTTCGCGCTCACGGCCGCCTTCCCGAACCCGTTCCGTGAGACGCTGACGGTGGGCTACACGCTGCCGGAAGCCGCCACGGTCCGCGTCACCGTCTTCGATGTGCTGGGCCGCGAAGTAGCGACGCTCGTCAACGAGCAGGTCGCTGGCCAGCAGAGCGCGGTGCTCTCGGGCAGCGAACTCGCCAGCGGGCTCTACCTCGTCCGCGTGGAGGCCGACGGCGCCGTGGCTCGCTACGAGACCACGACCCGCGTCCTCCGCGTCGAGTAAGGCGCGAGAGCGGCACACCGCTTACATGAAGACGCGGGGGCGACCAAGTTGGTCGCCCCCGCGTCTTTTTGGGCTAAACGCGATACGGGCGTCAGGCCATCGCCGGCTCTAGAGCAAAGCTGTCAACTGCGTCTTTGACGGTCCGATGGAGCGTGAAGACCTCGCCGAGTAGGCGCGTCATCAGAAACAGGTTGCGCATCTTCTCCTCAACGCGCGCGAGGCGCAGGTCGCCGCCTTCCTGACGGAGGGCATCCGCAGTGCTGAGCAGCACGCCGATGCCCGACGAGTCCATGAGGGTGGTTTCGCCGAGATCAACGACGAGGTTGTGCTTCCCTTCCTGGCGAAGGGACTGGACGGTTTCATTGAAGGTCACGCCCTGGAGGCTGCCGAAGAACTCCCCTTTCGGGGTGACGACGACGGCGTGGTAGTGTTCGCGGGTAGAGGGTGTCATGGGTGTAGGAGTCCGTGTGGATATGGGACGCCCTACGAGGTGCTCGGCTCGGAGTTACGCCCGTTGTTGTGCGATATGTCCTATCTTCTTCAGTCCTAACGCCAAACGATGTCCCCCCATGGAATGGCTTGAGTCCCTCCTCCCCATTCTCATCTTCATCGTCTACTTCCTGAGCCAATTCAGGAAGCGGCGCCCGAAGACGCCCCCCCCGGAACCAAGGGGCGAGGTCGCGTCGGTGCCTGCAGAACGGAAACCGACGGCCTTCCAGGAGTTGCTTCGCCAGATCCAGGAAGCCGCGGAAGTCTCCCAGCGCGAGGCGCCCCAGCCGGAGCCCGCCGCCCCAAGCCCGGTTTCGTTGCCCCCTGCTCCCCCCGCTCCCGCGTTTCCTACCGTCGGCGGGTTTGAGCATGACGAGCATGGGTTTGGGCCCGACAACCCGTTCTCCGAAGAAGCTTTCGAGAACCGACCGCTCGGAGCCCCGCCGCCGCCACACGCGCCCGGCCACCTTGAGTACTCGCCCCACACCCCTCTTCGGCCCCCTGCCCAGAAGCCGTCGGCTTCGACCTTGTCCATTGTGGAGCGGCTCCGGCACCCGGGAGGCCTTCGCGATGCCCTCATCCTTCAGGCCGTCTTGGACCGGCCGCAGCGGCGGGCTTCCCGCCCGTAGGCCTGTATCACCGCGGCGATGCCGCGGCCAATTGCCACCTCCCTGTTCCCCATCTGCGGCCTAGTTCACCCACGAGCCCAGATGGCAATCCCCTGGAATCCCGGCGACAGACACGATCTCCCTTCCGGTCTGCCCCATGCCCCTCGCTACCCGCTCGCTTCTGCTCCTGTTCGGCGTGCTCGCGCTGACGGCCGTTGGCGCGCAGGCACAAACGCCGGATGCGACACGCTTCACGCCGCTGCTCCCGGCCCTCGAAGCGCCACACGTCGGCGAGCCCATCGTCATGGCGGATGGGCGCACGGTTTTCCGCTGCAACACGCACCCGCTCGGCCACGAGCGCCGCGCGGAAGTCGACGCACACATCCAGCACGCGGTGGCCCGTCAGGCGATCCTCACGATCCCGGTCGCCTTTCATGTGATCACCAAGAACGACGGCACGGGCGATGTCCCCGACCAGCAGATCTTTGACCAGATCGCGGTGCTCAACGCGGACTTCGCCGCTACCAACTTCCGCTTCGTGCTCCAGAGTATCGACCGGACGGCCAACACCACCTGGTACAACGATAACGACGAGGTGGGTATGAAAACGGCCCTCGCCGTGGACGTACCGACGACACTCAACATCTACTCATCCGGCGCAGGCGGCTTTCTGGGCTACGCCTACGTCCCCGGCACGTTCAGCAACAACCCGGCGGTAGACGAAGCCAACATTCGCCACGGCGTCGTCATTCTGTATTCGTCGCTTCCCGGTGGTTCCGCGGCGCCTTACAACCTCGGGCGCACGGCCACGCACGAGGTCGGCCACTACCTAGGCCTGGAACACACCTTCTTCGGTGGCTGCAACGGCAACGGCGATTTCGTGAGCGATACACCGGCCGAAGCCAGTGCAGCGTTCGGCTGTCCCTTCGGGCGCGACTCCTGCCCCTCGGATCCGGGCGAAGATCCGATCCACAACTTCATGGACTACACCGACGACGACTGCATGTCGGAGTACACCCCCGGGCAGTCAGATCGGATGGACAACCTCGTGGCGACCTTCAAACCCTCGCTCGGCACCGCGCCGGTGGCAGCCGACGATGTAGCACTCGATCAGATCGGCACGCCCGCGGATGGCGCGACCGTCAGCGGCACGAGCGTTACGCCGGCGATCACGCTGCGGAACGGGGGCACCAATACGCTTACCTCGGCCGAGATCGACTTCAGCGTGGGCGGCGGCAACGCGCGCGGGACGCGCGGCATCGGCGGCACGGTGACCTGGACCGGTTCGCTCGCGACGGGGGAGACCGAGACCGTCATGCTACCGGAACTAGCGCTTGGCCTCGGCACCTTCACGCTCACCGTCACCGCCTCGGCGCCCAACGGCGTCGCCGACGAGGTGCCCGCCAACAACGACGCGACGAGCACCTTTATCCTCTCCAACGCGCTGTTCACCGAAACCTTCGAGGGCGGCGACACGGACTGGACCATCAGCAACGACGGAAGCACCTCCCTGGGCTGGGATCTCTACAACGGCGCCGTCGGCCCCGAAGACACTCCCACCACGACGGCCTATCTGCCCAACCGAACCCTCAACGCGCCCGGCACTACGTTTTATTACGATTCGCCTGCGTTCAGCGTCCCTGAAACGGGCCACGTCATCCTCACGTTCTCGGCTGCCCACGCCGCACGCTTGACTAGCGGAGGCCCCACCGACGAGCCGTTCTCGGTGTCGGCGCGAGTGGATGGCGGCCCGTGGGAGCTGATTCGTTCATGGACGGGTGCCGAGTTCGCCACGGTTCCCGCAGAGCGAGACGAATTCATCCCGGATGCCGCCGCCGACTGGCGGGAGGACACGGTAGACCTGTCCCTCCTCGCGCCTGCACATAGCAGCGGTGGGGCCACGTTCGAGCTCCGCTTCGCCCAGACCAACGACCGCGGCAACAACACCTACCTCGACGACCTGCTCGTGGAGGGCGGTGACGCCACGGTACTGCTCACAGGCATGGAGGGCTGGCGCATGCTCGCGGCTCCCTCGCCCGGCGCCACACTGGACGATCTTCTCGGCCCGCTCTGGACGCAGGGCTTCCCCGGCGCCGACAGCCCAACCGGTACGACCAATGTGCTTGGCTATGACGAAACCACCAACGGTGACTTTGGACTAGGCTATCAGACCCCAGCCAATCAGACCGATCCGGCCGGGGCCGGGCGTGGCTACTACGCCTACGCCTACGCCGACGATGACAACGACGGCTCGCCCGAGCCTTTCCCGAAAACCCTCACCGTTGCAGGAGGCCCGGCGGCCACCCCGTTCAACTTCCCCGTCTCCTACACGGAATCCACGCCCGTCGCGTTGCCGGATGACGACGGCTGGAACCTCCTCGGCAACCCCTTTGCCCTTGCGTTTGACTGGGACCTCACGACGCGCGAGGCCCTCACGAATGCGCTCTACGTCTATGATTCCGGCACGGGCCAGTACCTGACGTGGAACGGCACCGTGGGCTCGCTCACCGACGGTGTGGTCGCCCCGTTCCAGGGCTTCTGGGCCCAGGCGACCGCACCGAGTCCTTCGCTGACCGCCCCCGCTTCGTCGCTCGTCAGCGGCGGCACGTTCGCCGGGCGCGGGGAGACACCACCGGCGACGCTCGCCTTCCACCTCAGTGCCAGCGTCGAGGATCTAGCCCGCGCGGCCGACTTCTTCCTTCAATTCCGTGAGGACGCCGTCGCTGTGTATGACGGCTGGGATGCCATGGCACTCATCGCCCCTGCCACGCGGGCCGTCACGCTCGCAGTGCTACTTCCTGACCAGCGCGCCCTTGCGATTGACGCCCGCCCGATGCCGGAGGCCGAAGTGATGGAGCTTCCGCTGGACATACGTGCTGCCTCATTCAATACCGACACCCCTGTCACCGCCACTCTCGACTGGACCGGACTGGACGGCCTCCCCGAGAATGCGCGCATCGCGTTGATTGATCGGGAGACGGGTGGCGAACTCGATCTCCGGGAAACCGCGTCCTACACCTTCGACATCGCGCCCGACGCCCAGACGGCGGCTGATGGGGACGCGCCGATGCCGCTGCGTTACACCGGCGACCCGGCAACGGCGCGCTTTCTGCTCCGGGTCACTCCCGGCAGCATCGTCGCCACCGAACCAGCGACGATCGCCGAGTCGTTCACGCTGGAGGCACCGTACCCGAACCCCTTCCGCGAGACGCTCGCCGTGCGCTACGTGCTCCCCGAAGCCACGATGCTCCGCCTGACGGTCTACGATGTGCTCGGTCGCGAGATTGCGCTGCTGCACGAAGGGCCGCGCGCCGCAGGCCATCACACGGCCACGCTGGACGGGCGCGGCCTCGCCAGTGGCCTCTACCTGATTCGTATGGAGGCCGACGGATCGGCGCAGCGCGTGATCCGGACGACCCGCGTGCTGCGCGTGCAGTAGGGCCCCATCAGAACCCGAACAGAAACGGGCGGCTTGGGGAGATCAGAGTTCGGTTACGAGTTCATCGTCGGCGCCCTTCTTGAAGATCACCGCCGCGATGGCACCGATGATCGCCCCGAGCACGGCTGCAATCACTAACCCGATGACGATGCCCAGGGGGCCCGAGAAGGTCTCGGCAAACTGAACCGCCTGTTCGGCCTGCTCCCCGGATAGCCCCTGCGCTTCTACTTGGCGACGGGCCTGTTCGGCTGGGCCAAGCAGTAGGCCGGCTGCGACGAACAATTGCTGCAGCACCCAACCGACGAGCCCACCGAGTATGCCCGCCGCGGCGCCGAGCCCGGCTCCTTGCCCGGCGGCGATGGTCAATTGATGTGTGGTTGTGTAGTGCCAGACGGCGAGGCCACAGCCGACAATGGGCGCGACGAGACACGCCAATGCCCCAGCGACGAACTGCATGCCGCCGCCCATCTGAGCGAGGAAGCCAGCAATGGCTCCGATGACGGCGTAGGTGATGCCACCGATGAGAATAGAGGGAAGCTTGCTAGGCATGATGCGCGAGGGTTGGGTGAATGAGGAGCTAGGAGACCAGTGAGGGTTGCAACGGGGGAGGCTCTGGCGACGGAGACGAAACCACGGCCCGAGCGAGGACCCATCCGGCAGCGAGGCCGAACACGGCGCCTGTAAGCACCCGCGAGACCGGCGTGTTGGCCCACAGACCCGAGGCACCGAGCGCCCAGTCCACCGTCATAGGCAGCGCCGTAACGAACAGAACCGCTGCCGGACGCGGCATCCGCATCCACCGAAGAAACGGAAACGCCCCGACGCCGAGCACAAGCCCCGTCGCGATGCCGAAGCATCGGTGGCAGAGGGCGAACGGCACCCCATCCACCTGAAACGAGCGCCCCGGCATCTGATGACAGACGCCGTGGAAGCCGTGCAGGAGCGCCTCGCGCCAGCCCGGTCCTACGAACGGCGGCAGCATCGCCAGCACCAACACGAGTGTGCAGGCGAGCGCCGTACCGAGCCATCGGCCCGACCGGAACGCGGTGGATGGGGAGTACGGAGCAGCCATCGCGACCAATCTACGGGCAAGCCCTTTACAGAGTTTTAATCGCGTGCGTGGAATCCTCGGACGATCGAGGACGTGGAAGGCCTGGCACTCTCGGTGGGGAAGTGCTAAACTCGCTCCCCCTCCCCTTTCACCTCCGTTCACCAATCCCTCTAAGCAACATGGCAGCATCCATCAAGCCGCTCGCCGACCGCGTGGTCGTCAAGCCGCAGGACGCCGAAGAGAAGACCGCTGGCGGTCTCTACATCCCCGACACGGCCAAGGAAAAGCCGCAGCGCGGCACCGTCGTGGCCGTCGGCCCCGGCAAGGTCGAGAACGGTACACACGTCGAGATGAGCGTCAACGCGGGCGACACCGTCCTCTACGGCAAGTACGCCGGCACCGAGATCACGCTCGGCGACGCCGACGTGCTCATCATGCGCGAGTCGGACATCCTCGGCGTCGTTTCTGAGTGATGCGTATGGCGTGCTGCGTGATGGAGCCATGTAGAGGCTCCACACCATACGGAGCACGCACCACCGCTCTCTCCCCTCTGAATCCCCAACCCCAGACTTAACCCCATGGCTAAGCAAATCATTTTCGACGTGGAAGCCCGCGACGCGCTCAAGACGGGCGTGGATGCGCTCGCCAACGCCGTCAAGGTGACCCTCGGTCCGAAGGGCCGCAACGTCATCATCGAGAAGAAGTTCGGCGCCCCGACCGTCACCAAGGACGGCGTGACCGTCGCCAAGGAAATCGAGCTCGAAGACAAGATCGCCAACGTGGGCGCCCAGATGGTCAAGGAGGTCGCCTCGAAAACCTCCGACGTGGCCGGTGACGGCACCACCACGGCTACGGTCCTCGCGCAGGCCATCATGAACCAGGGCCTCCGCTCGGTCACCTCCGGCGCCAACCCGATGGACATCAAGCGCGGCATCGACAAGGCCGTCTCGACCGTCGTGGAACACCTCAAGGGCCAGAGCCGCGACATCGAGGGCAAGAACGAGATCGCCCAGGTGGGCTCCATCTCGGCCAACAACGACTCCGAGATCGGCGACCTCATCGCCGAGGCGATGGAGAAGGTCGGCAAGGACGGCGTCATCACGGTCGAGGAGGCGAAGGGCACCGAGACCTCGCTCGACACCGTCGAGGGCATGCAGTTCGACCGCGGCTACCT
>JABDIZ010000083.1 GCA_013003465.1 Rhodothermaceae bacterium | reverse complement strand
GGCCGGAACAGCACGCGGCTAGATCCTTCGGCTGCGGCGTGACGGCCTCTGCTCAGGAGGACGACGGTGGAAGTTCGCGGCTACTCAGAACGACCGAGCCAGCACGACCACATCCCGGTGGGCCTCGCTCGTGCCGCCCTCCACATTCACCGCCTCCAGCAGCACCACGTAGATCCCGATGCGCAGCCGCCGCCCGTTCTCGTCGCGGCCGTCCCAGAGCAGTGCGCCGCTCGGGCCGGAGAGGTTGCCGTCTTCGAGGCGGCGCACGAGGCGCCCGGCGCCGTCGAAGATGCGCACGCGCACGACCGCGGCGTCGGTTTCGAGGGTGTAGCGGATGGCGGTGGACTGTCCGTTGTCGGGGTCGAACGGCGAGTCGATGGTGAGGCCCGGCTGGCCAGGCGGTTCGCCGCCCGCTACGAACACCGTGTTGGTGCGCCCCGGCGTGCCGCCCGTCGGATCGAGCGAGGACGTCCAGTTGGTCGCGTCGCTCGGCGGCCCGGCTGGATCGATGCGTTCGAGCGCGATGCCTGTCGCGTCCTCTAGTTCGACGCGGTGCCAGTCGGGATCGTAGGCGACCGAATCCACGGCGGTCCCGTTGTAGAGCAGCAGGAGCGTGTCGCCGTCGTTGTTGAGGCCGGGAAAGTCGGAGGCCTCCACGATGGGGCCGGGGGCCTCAGGGAAGGTGACGAGAAACGAATCGCGGTCGGCGACGAGCACGATGAAGCTATCCGGCGGGATGATGAGCGGGGTGGCGCTGAGCGCATCCGTCTCGTCTGGGTTGTCTGTCAGCGACAGCGTGCGGAGGTCGAACAGCTTGGCCGTCCGGTTGAGCAACTCGACGTATTCGCCGTCCCCGCCGTTGACCGGGTCGTACATAATCTCGTTGATGACGAGTTCGCCCGGCAGGACCGCGTCGCCCTCGCCAAGGAAGAGGGTAGCGGTGCCGTCCGTAAGCACATTGTCGCTCGGGTCGGCCACACCGGAGACCGTGAGGGTGTAGAGCACGCGCTCTTCCAGCGCAGTCGCGAGGGTGAGCCGGGCCTGGGTGGCGTCGCCGTCGACCGGGAACACGACGGCGCTGGGCGCGCCGATGCTGCCGTCTATGGTGTAGCTGGCCGGATCGGCCGCCGAATCGGTAACCGGCTCTGAAAAGCGCACCTCCACCGTCGTGGCGCTGAGGGCAAACGCGGTGACGAGGGCGGGTGGGGTCTCATCGGGCTCGAAGGAGAAGGCGAGCGTCTCCGCCTGAGCCGTGTTGCCGAGCAGGTCGTCCACGCCCGTGACCGAGAGCGTGTAGTCCCCCAGGCCGAGCGCGCTGCCGAGGGCGAGCGTCACCGTTGGATCGGGGGCGAGCGTGTACGTGGCAGCCGTCACGGGGGGCGAGACAGGCCCGGTGACGGTGAAGGCACCCGGTGTGACCGTGCTCGCTTCCAACGGCTCATCGAAGGTGACAGTGAGTGTCTGTCCGTCAAGCGAGACCACGACATCGATGGGCTCGGGCGGATCGGTGTCTGGCTGGAAGACGCTGTTCTGCATGCCGGGTGTGCCGCCGCGCGGGTCCGTCGTCGTCATCCAGTTGACAGCAAACGACGAAGGCCCGTCCGGGTCCTTGCGCTCCAGCGAGGCGTCCTCGCCGCCCCAACTGTCGTCGTAGAAGAGCGAATCCACCGTGCCCCCACTCTCATGGCGCAGCACGATGGCGTCGCCGGCGTTATTGAGCGAGCGCCAACCGGAGACCTCGACAAAGGGTACATCGGGGAAGATCGTAGCGAAGGCCGCACCGTTCTCGACCAGGACGGCATAGTCGCCCGGCTGTACGAAGACCGATGCATCCGAAAGGTTGGCCTCGCCGCCCGAATCGCCGAGGGTGAACGCGGCGAGATCGAGGACCTTGACCGAGCGGTTAAACAGTTCGACCCACTCTGCCGGATTGTTAGAGGATGGCTCGTTGTAAAGGAACTCGTTGATGACGAGGTCGCGCGGGTCGGGCGTTTCGCCCTGGCCGAAGAAAAACGTGACCTGATCCTGACCGAGAATGTTGCCGACGAGGTCGGCAATGTTGGAGACGGTGAGCGTGTAGCTCGTGTTGGCGGCGAGGGCATTCTGAAGAATGAGTTGCACGCGCGTTGGATCGCCTTCCGGCGCCACGTCGGCCATCGCCGGTTGCCCGATGCCGCCGTCGATACTGTAGTTCGCCGGATCGCCCGCGGTGATCGGATCCACGGGCTCGGAGAAGAACACGTCCACGATCACGGGGTCGGTGGCCGAAGCGCTCAGGAGGGCAGGAGGCGTGACGTCGGGTTCGAAGACGCTGTTCTCCTCGCTGGGCGTGCCCGCATCCGGGTCGGTGGTGGTGGCCCAGTTCGAGGAGAAATTGCTCGGGCCGTTGGGATCGATGCGCTCCAGCGAGGCATCCGTGCCGCCCCACGATGGCTCGTAGGGGACGGCGTCGATCTCCGTACCGCCGAAGAGGAGCGCGGGGCGGTCACCGCTGTTGTTAAGGGTGGGGAACCCCGCCACCTCGATGAACGGAACGCTCGGGAATGCCGCGGAGAAGTCCGCGCCATCGGCCACGAGCACGGCGTAAGCGCCCGGAGCGAGCGGGGTGCTGGTCGTCGTGATAGGAACGGGATTGCCTACCTCGTCCTGGAAGTCGAATCCGATCAGGTCGAAGCTTTGGTCGGAGCGGTTGAAGAGTTCGACCCACTCGTTGCCGCTGGGCTGCGGGCTCGGCGGGTCGTACATGATCTCGTTGATCACGATCTCACCGGGCTCTGGCGCGTTGACCGAGCCGAAGACGAACATCGTCTGCGCCGATGCCAGGGTGTTACCGGACGGATCGGCCACATTCGTTACCGTAAGGGTGTACGTTGTGCCCGTTGTGAGCGGCGTAGCGAGGGTGAGGAGTACGTCCTCTGGCTGTCCGCCGGTGCTTGAGGCCGCACTCGGCTGCCCGATTCCATTGTTGAGGCTGTAATCGCCGGGTTCGGCCACGACAGGCTCGTCGAACGTGACCACAACGGTCGTGGCGTCGATCGCATCGGCGCTGAGCAGCACCGGGGGCGTCGTGTCTGCGCCACCGGCCGTGTTCTCCGTGCCCGGCGTCCCGGCATCCGGGTCCGTAGTGGTGGCCCAGTTGGAGGCGTCATCGGATGGCCCGTCGGGGTCGATGCGTTCGAGGGAGGCATTCTCGCCACCCCAACTCGGCTCGTAGGGCACGGCGTCGATCGCCGTCTCGCCGACCAGAATGGCAAGTTGATCTCCGGTGTTGTTGAGCGCAGGGAAGCCTGGCACTTCGACGAAAGGCACCCCTGGGAAGGCCGCTGCGAAGTCCGCGCCGTCATTGACGAGGACGACATAGCCACCGGGCTCAATCGGGCCAGCACCAGCAGGTACATCTGTGGTAGCTCCGGCGTCTGCGAAGCGGAGAGTTCCAAGGTCGAAGCTTTGGTCGGAGCGGTTGAAGAGTTCGACCCATTCGTTGCCGCTGGGCTGCGGGCTCGGCGGGTCGTACATGATCTCGTTGATCACGAGGTCGAACGGAGCGGGAGCCTGGGCCGCGGCAGGCAAGGCGAGCGCGAGCGCAAGGAGAGAAGCAACGAGGAGACGCATGGTGCGGAAAGTAGGCCAGAGACTAGCTTCTGCGCACCTGCTGTTGGTGTGAAGTCGTCCAAGCGCGGGGATCCGCGCCTCTCATCCTCACTTTTTCTAACGGCACAGCCTGTGCGCCATGACTCGGCCCAACTACGATCTCGTCGGCAAGCGCGTCCGCGTCCACCTGTACGACCGCGCGGGTCGCCTGCTCGGGACGCTGGAGGGCCGGGTGGCCGATGTGTCAGCGGGCGTGCCCGTGGGCAAGAGCGCGTCGGGCGAGACCATCAACAAGGACCTCGCCTACGTCGTGGACATCATGCCGGTAGCCAACCCTGAGGGCGAGCCGACCGCCTACAAGAACTCGGCAGGGACGGAAGGCGAGGGGTGGTTTGCCATCCAGGATCTCACCATCCTGGGCGAGGGCCCTCGGTTCCCGATGAACTGAACACGCCAGTCAGGCGGCGCGTTTTTCCAGATCTCGAATCAGCACCTCGCTCATCAGGCGCGCGCCGAGCGCGAGGGCTGTCTCGTCGATGTCGAAGCGGGCGTGGTGCAGCGGATAGCGCGTCTCGCGTCCGCTCGCAGTGCCGATGCGGACCATCGCGCCGGGCACGCGCTCGAGGTAGAATGCGAAGTCTTCGCCGCCCATGCTCGGCACGGGGATCTCTCGTACGGCCTCGGCGCCGAACGTGGTCGCTGCAGCTTCGCGAACCGTCTGCGTCTCGTCGTGCGTGTTGATAACGGGTGGGAGCCGGTCGGCGTAGTCCACATCCACGTCGGCGCCGTAAAGCGCTGCCATGGAACCGGCTACGCGGCGCATCTTCTCACGCAGGTAGGTCAGCGTCTCGGCATCGGTGCAGCGGAGGGTCCCGCCGAACTCGACTTCACCCGGGATGGCATTGAGCGCCTCGCCCGCGCGTAGTCGACAGACGGTGATAACCGCGGTCTTGCGGGCATCCGTCACGCGACCGGCCAACTGATAGAACTGCGTCATGATTTGGGTGGCGAGCCAGACCGTGTCCACGGTCTCGTGGGGACGCGCCGAATGCCCGGCCTGCCCGCTCTCGATCCGAACGATGAACGGCGATGTGCCAGCGGTCAGTGCGCCTTCCTTGACGCCGAAGCGCCCGACGGCAATCGTCGGATCCACATGGACGCAGTAGGCCGCGTGGAGGCCATCAAGAACGCCCTCCTGAATCATCACCGGGGCGCCTGATGGGCTGCTCTCCTCGTTGGGCTGGAAGAAGACCCGGACTGTGCCGTGCAGCCGGTCGGCTGCCTCGCGGAGCAGGAGCGCCACGCCGCAGGCAATCGTCATGTGGGCGTCGTGGCCGCAGAGGTGGGCGATGCCGGGGGTCTTGGACGCATACCGGACATCCTTCGCATCCTGAATGGGCAACGCATCCATATCGGCACGGTAGCCGACGGCGGGGCCGGGCTGTGCTCCTTCGATCTCCACGAAGAAACCCGTTCCGGCCAGGGGGCTGTGGATCTCGAAGCCCTGGTGTTTCAACCAGTCGCGCACGAACTGCGAGGTCGCGTGCTCTTGGAACCCCACCTCCGGGTGCTGGTGCAGGTGTCGCCGAAGGGGCGAGAGCACCGCATGCAGTTGTGCGTCGGTGAAAGGAATGTGCACAGGAGCGCGTTCGAGGGTGGAAGGCGAAGGCACAGCAGTCCAGGGGGAGTGACCAAAACAGCGCGCAAGATAAGCGAATCCCGTGCCATCATCGCCGGGCAGAGGTTCACCCAATCCCCGGGGCAACCCCTACGTCGAGGATGCTCCGCTGGCTGTATGCGGAGTGCCCGGCACCCGAGATGCGGCTTTGCTCAAGCCGTCGCCATTACGTCGGCGCGCAACTCGTTCGCCAGGCTCGCCACCACATCGGGGAGCCGCTTCGTGGTCTCGAACACGCGGCGCTGGCGCTCGTAGGACGCGCCTTCGTTGAGGATGCGGAGCACGTCGCCCAACTCCTCGGCGCAGCCGAGGCGCTCGGCGCAGGGCATCAGCCGGTCGATCATCTGCGGGATGTGCTCGCGCAGCGGCATCTGGTCGCCGTCGTTGGTGAGGATGACCTCCGCGTCGAGGCCGTGGCGGGCGGCGCGCCACTTGTTCTCGCGGACGATCCACGCACGGAGCACCTTCATCGGGATGCCTGCTTCGTACTGCTCGTCCATGCTCACGCAGAGGCACTGGGTCAGCGCGGTCAGCGCGGCCACCTCGCGCAGGGTGCTCGGCGCATCGCACACGCGGATCTCCAGCGTCCCGAAGCCAGGGTGCGGGCGGATGTCCCACCAGATCTCGCGGATCGTTTCGATGGCGCGCGCCCGGACGAGTGTGTTCATAAAACGCTGGAACTCGCCGTAGCTATGTAGGCGGAACGGAAGGCCTGCCGTCGGCATCCCCTCGAAGATTTTGCTGCGCGCCGAGGCAAGCCCCGTGTCCTCGAAGTCCGTGAAGGGCGATGAACTGGAGAGCGCCAGCAGGTGCGGGATGTAGGTCGTCAGCGCGTTCGAAATGGCGATGGCCTTCTCGCCTGACGAGATACCGACGTGGACGTGGAGTCCGTAGATGAGCAGCCGCCGCGCGGGCCACTGGATTTTATCGACGAGGTGCTGGTAGCGCTCGTTGGGAAAGATGTCCTGGTCGCGCCACTGCGCGAACGGATGCGTGCCTGCGCTCGCAAACGTGAGGTGCAGCTCGTCGGCGAGAGCATAAAGTTCGCGGAGCGATTCCGTCAGGTCGGCGCGCGTGTCGGCCACCGAATCGCAGATACCCGTGATGACCTCGATGGTGGACTGCGTCAGCTCCTGCTTGACCTTCGGATGGTCGCCGAGCCGATCCAGAATGGCGACCGAGCCCGACTTCAGGTTGAACGTGACGGGGTCGAGGATCTGCACCTCCAACTCGACGCCGAGCGTGGGGCGTGGCGAGCCATTGAACGGAATGCGGGTCGGGGCGTCGAGGGCGGCCAGTTCCATGAGATGCCGAGCGGTCGAAGGGGGAGGAAGCCCCGGAAGCGGGGCACCTTCGCAATAAACCGATCCGGCTGCATACATCGCAAACCGGGGCGCGCCACGGGTGCGCTACCGCTCGGGGAAGAGCGCGTGGAACCGCTCGACCATCTGCTGCGCTTCGGCCTTGATCTCGTCGGCGCTGCCGCTGCCATTGGCCAGGGCCTTCACCGTCTCGCGGAGCGTGTCCTCACGGACGGCCGAGGGCTGCTGAGCGAGCGCCCAGTACGCACTGGCGCGCTCCATCGCCGCCTCGAAGGCGGTGTCGTCGATCAGAGTCGCTGGATCATCGAGGAGCGGCTGTGCGAAGAGGGCGCGAGCCTCGATTTCGCTGAGCGCCTCGGGGCCGTAGCCCCGTCCCGCCTGCTCGTGGACGAGCGAGAACGCCGGGTGCTCCAGGAGCGCGTCGAAGTCGAGGGCCGGATGGCCGGTCTGCTGGGCCGCTTCGATTTCCTGCGGGAGCATCGCCTGCCAGTAGGGCTCCACCGTGTCCAGCAGCGACTCGATAGCGATCCAGTCCTCCTGGCTCGGATCTGGGCCGACCAACTGCGCCGCCAGGGCAGGGCGCCGCTTGACACGCTGATCCGGGGGGAGGGAGAAGAAAGCCCACAGCATGCGGGCCGTTTCCAGTACGGCCAGAACTTCCGGCAACGCGGCGTCAGGATCAGCCTTCAGAGCGAACGCATCGGCCATGTCCAGCTCATACGTCGCGAAGAGCGGTTCGGCGAAGAGCACGAGCGACTCGAACTGCACCCCGGTTTCGCCAGAGGCGAGCAGATGCGCGGATGGCGGGGCCCCCATGGGGGCAGCGGCGAGCAGGTCCTCGGCCAGCGCGTCGAAGGAATAGGGCTCGTTCAGATCGTCGAAGTCGGTCATGGACCGGGGCGGCAGGGGGCGGTGTGGGAATGGGTCGGCGCTCTAGACGCTGCAGACGGGCCCGAGGTTCGAGCACACGGCGTTTTCAAACGAGCGCAGGTGAGACGTGCAGGTGGAACAGGTGATCGAGGGCGGCGGCGGCATCGCGCGTACGCCCCGTATGGATGGGCGAGGTCTGAAGCACCGTCGAGCGTGTGGCCGTCATCCAGTGGAATCGCTCCGAAGGAGGCAGACGGCCCAGCGGTCCGGCATCGTCAGCCTCCCCCACGCGACGGTAGGCCTCCAGAAAGCGACCGAGGCAGGCGGGGTCGAGGTGGCACCGCGCGGCAATGGCATCGGGGCGAGCGAGGCGGACGCCGAGGAAGTGCGCGCGCCGGGCATGCAGCACCACCCCGACGGGCTCGACCTCCCCCCGATGCACGTGGGGTGCCACTCGCACCTCGGCCCAGTCGTAATCAAACAGCTCCGGCGCGTTCATCGGCGGTAGGCGAGGGGTACGGTGGGACGATCGGCCAGGGCGAGACGGGCCTGCTCCGCGTCGGCCACCCAGCTCCGCGGGGCTTCGAGGCGCGCCGTGAGCACCGCGCGGTACGCCTCTCGATTAGCCTCCGCCTTGGCGAACGGTGGCGTGCGTCCCTCTGGGGCATACATCAGCAACGCGGCTGGGATCGGGTCCAGCACGCTGGCGATCATCTCGGGCGTGAGCAGGGGCGCCAGTCGAGCATCGGCCACGTGAAGGTCGCTGGCGTGCGGCAGCAGCACGTGCTCTCGGATGGGGACGAACGGCGCCTGGGCACGCTCCGGCGTCATGCTTGGCCAGTCGTGGTGGAAGTAGAGCGCCGCGCCGTGATCGATGAGCCAGAGGCGGGCGTCGTCGCCCCACCACAGCAGGTTCGGGTTGCGGAGCGTCCGGTCGATGTTGGTCGTGAGCGCGTCGAGCCAGACGATGGCTGCGGCGAGGTCGGGGGCGACGAGATCGCCCACGGCCAGCGGGTCGAACCCGAAAGCCCCGTCGAGGTAGCGCAGGCCGACGTTGAGGCCGCGGCTGCCGTTCAGGATGTCCTGAATCTCCGGGTCCGGCTCCGCCCGACCGAAGCCGTCATCTAGCAGGATCAGCGCTACTTCGGGGATGGGAAGCCCGAGCCGTTCCGCCAAGCCACCCACGATCAATTCTGCGATGAGCGCACGTGCGCCCTGGCCTGCACCGCGAAACTTGGTCACGAAGAGACCGCCCTCGGTATCGAGGACGGCCGGGAGCGAGCCGCCTTCCCGCAGCGGGACGACATAGCGGTGGGCTTCGTACGTGGCGAGCGACACGGGCAGCGAGGCGAGCGGGAAGAGAGCAGTGGACCGCTCGCGCAGCGGAATGTTCTCGCGGGGTGCTCGCTCGTGGCCTTACGAGTCGCTGGACGGCGGTGGGCTCTGCCAGATCACGTTGATGATTTTCCACTCTCCGTCGTACTGGCCGAGGTGGAAGTAGTCGATGCCCCAGACGGCGGTGAGCTTGGCGATGGCGGTCTGGTCATTGACTTCCAGCAACACGATGTCGCGCGGCGAGTCGGCGGTGGTGCGCGAGCCGTCGGTATTCCAGCGCGCAGCCAGATCCAGGGCCTGCTGGTAGTTCATCGTGGCGTAGTGGTAGGTCCCTTCGGGATCCCGCCAGTAGCCCACTTTCTGGAGGTTCGAGTGCAGGCTGCGCTCGAGGCGCTCCGGTTCGGCGTCATAGAAGCCAAGGAGATAGTCCTCGACCGCGGCATGCACAGCTTGCGCATGCGCCGTCCATGCTGGCGGAGGCGGTGGTGGTGCAGGGGGAGCTGGCGCAGGGGGAGCTGGAGGCGCAGGCGCCGCTGAAGGTGCAGGCGCCGGTCGGGCAATTTGCGCAGGTGCCGCTGGCGGCGCTGGAGGCGCGGGCGGAGCCTGGGTGATAGCCGGGGGGCTCGGCGGGGCCGGTGGAGCAGCAGGTGTGTCCTGCGCCTGCGTCGTGAGTGGAAGCGCGAGGGCGGCGATCAGCAGAAAAGCACGCATGGGTCGGGCGGGTTGATGGGGTAGGCGCGAGGCAAAGTACGACATAGTGCTAACATTTTAGCATGCAACGCGATTCGTGTCGAAAAGTTGCTCCGGCAGTACCTTCGGGCGCTTTTTACGCTGCCGCCTGGATGACTTCTGCACCTCTCCAACTTCTGCTCAACGTGGATGCGTTCGCCCCCGATCCGCTCGGGGTGACCCACATCCTCATCGGCGGGGGCCGCATCCTGTACGTCGGTACCGAGCGACCTCAGTTGGGCGGCCTCGCGGTGGACGTGACCGACCTCGACGGACGGCGACTCGTTCCCGGGCTGGTGGATGCGCATGTTCACGTCACCGGCGGGGGAGGCGAGGCGGGCTTCCACACGCGCGCCCCAGCGCCGTCGCTGACGCGTTATACGGGGGCAGGCGTCACCACCATGGTGGGGCTGCTCGGCACCGACGATCTGACGCGCTCGACCGGCGGCGTGCTGGCCCAGGTGCGGGCGCTGCGTGCCGAAGGGCTCTCGGCCTACGCGTGGACCGGCGGCTATCACCTCCCGCCGACCACGCTCACGGGTTCGGTGCGCAGCGACATCGTGCACCTCGCCGAAGTCATCGGCATGGGCGAACTGGCGCTCTCCGACCATCGCTCCAGTCAGCCGACCTTCGACGAGTTCGCGCGCGTGGCGAGCGAATGCCACGTGGCCGGGCTGATGACGGGCAAAGCCGGGGTGCTGCACTGCCACCTCGGCGATGGCGAGCGCGGGCTCGCGCTGGTGCGCCGCTTGTTGGATGAGACCGAACTGCCGCCGCGGACCGTGCATCCTACGCATGTCAACCGGCGCCGCGCACTGTTCGACGAAGCCCTCGCCCTCACCGAACGCGGCGTCACCATCGATGTGACGGCGTTTCCGCCCGACGAGGCTGCCGAGGACGAAGTGGATGCGGCCGAAGCGGTGCGAGCCTACATCGAGGCCGGGTTGCCGCCCGAGCTACTCACGGTGTCCTCCGATGGAGGCGGGTGCCTACCGCACTTCGACGCGCAGGGCGAGTTGGTGCATATGGACTTCGCCACCTCGCAGGCGCTGGCCGATCTCCTCACTCGGCTGCTCGGCGAGGGGGTTCCGCTGGAGCAGGTCTTGCCGCCGTTCACCTCGAATCCGGCCCGGTACCTGCGGCTTCGGCGCAAGGGGCGGATCGCTCCAGGCCACGATGCCGATCTCGTCGTGCTGGACGAAGCACACGGCATCCGCGACGTGATGGCGCGGGGCCGCTGGCACGTTCGTGGCGGGGAGCCGGTGATTAAGGGTACCTTCCAATAGTCCCCCGTCCCCCACACTCCCACCCGTATGCCTTCTCCCGGTACGCCCACGCTCGAGCGTGGCTTCATCGTCCCTGTCGGAGGGGCGGAGAAAAAGAAAGCCGACCGGGTCATCCTCGAACGCTTCGTTCGGCTCTGCGGCGGTGAGGAAGCCCGTCTCGTAGTGATCCCCACGGCCTCCGAACTCGATGACACCGGCGACCGCTACGCCACGCTCTTCGAGGAACTGTACGCCGAGGCCGTCGAGGTGCTGCCCATTCAGAAGCGGCAGGACGCTTACCGAGAGGACTGCTTGGCGACGCTGGAGGAGGCGACGGGCATCTTTCTGACCGGCGGCAACCAACTCCGCCTCTCGACCATCCTGGGCGGCACGCCCGTCGCGCAGGCCATCCGCCACCTGAATGCCGACGGCGTCCATGTCGGCGGAACCTCCGCAGGGGCGGCGATCATGCCCGAGCACATGATTGCGGGCGGCCCGAGCGGGGCCACGCCCCGCGCCGATGGCGTCATCCTCGCGCCTGGCCTCGGCCTCACCAACCGCCTGATCGTAGACCAGCACTTCCGACAGCGCGACCGTCTCGGTCGCCTGCTAACGGCCGTCTCGTTCAACCCCTTCGTGATCGGCGTCGGGCTCGACGAGGACACGGCCATCTTCCTCGGTCCGGAGGGTGTCTTCGAGGTGGTCGGCAGCGGGGCGGTCACGGTGGTCGACCCGACCGATCTCGACTTCTCCTCGATGGACTCCGCGCGCCCGGGCGATGCCGTGAGCCTGATCGGGATGAAGCTGCACGTGCTGGCTGCAGGCGCGCGCTACGACATCGAGCATCGAAAAGCGATGGCTCCGGAGCGCGTTCAGGACTGAGGCGCGTCGTCGTCGAAACGCACCTGGGCGTAAAGGGCGTCCAGTTCGACGCGAACCCCGACGGAGGCTAACTCGGCTGTCGCCCCCTCGCCGTGGAGGGTGAACAACTCCCAGTGGTCCGGCGCGAGGCGGCGGTAGACCTCCACAGCCTTCCGGTCCTGCGCCACGACCACATACTCCTCCAGCGATTCGATCTCGCGGTAGAATGCGGCCGTGCGGCCCCGGTCGTAGTCCTCGGTCGATGCTGAGAGCACCTCGGTGATCAGCACCGGGTTGAGGAGCGTGTCGACTTCGTCGTCAAGGAACCGCTCCTCCCCGCAGACGGCCGCCACGTCCGGGTAGGTGTAGAGGCCAGTGCTTGGAATGTGCACGCGCAAATCACTGGTGAATACACCACACTTGCGCTCCCGGAGCCCACCGATCAGCAGCGCGGCGAACATGGTCGAGAGTGCGACGTGGTTACGGCTAGCGCCCGACATGGCGAAGACCTCGCCCTGGAAGTATTCGCTCTTGGCTTCCGCCTGGCGCTCCTATTCGAGGTAGGCCTCGGGCGTGAGGAAGGGCTTCAGCTCGGCTATGCGTCCGGCAGGAGATGCACGACGAAGGTACGATGGGCGGCTGCCGACCTGCTGTCAGGGGGAGCCCGGTATCGAGCGGCGGCGTACTTTCCGCTACGGATTGAACTCGCCCGCGCTCCCATGCAGATTCGCTCGACCAACGTCTACGTCGGCCCCAACGTGTACGCCCGCTTTCCGGTCATTCGGCACGTCATCGACCTCGGGCCGCTGGAGGACTACCCGACGGGTAAGCTGGGCGACTTCGCCGAGCGCCTGGTCGAAGCGCTGCCGGGCCTGCAAGAGCACGGCTGCTCGTACGGCGAGCCCGGCGGCTTCATCCGCCGCATGACGGAGGAGGAGGGCACCTGGCTCGGCCACGTCTGGGAGCACGTCGCCATCGAGTTGCAGAACGAGGCGGGCATTGATGTCACCTTCGGCAAGACGCGCTCGACGGACACACCCGGCGAGTACGACATGGTCTACGAGTACCACGAAAAGGAGGTCGGCCTGGAGGCGGGGGCGCTCGGGCGGCGGCTCATTCTGCACCTGCTCCCGGAGGAGGTCCAGGCCCTCCTGGACGAGAAGGCCGAGGAATGGGATTGGGAGGACGAGCGTGACACCTTCATCCGGTTCGCGCAGCGCCGCGAGTTCGGGCCGAGCACGCAGTCCATCATCGACGCGGCCGAGGCGCGCGGCATCCCGTGGCTCCGCCTCAACAAGTACTCGCTCGTGCAGTTCGGCCACGGCACCTACCAGAGGCGCATCCAGGCGACCGTTACGGGCGAGACGCGGCACATCGCGGTTGAAATCGCCTCCGATAAAGAGGACACGCGCAATTTGTTGGAGGACCTCGGGTTGCCGGTCCCGAAGCAGGCGCTGGTGTATTCCGAGCGGCAGGCCGTGCGTGCGGCCGAACGCATTGGCTACCCCGTCGTCGTCAAACCGCTCAACGCCAACCACGGGCGTGGCGTCTCCATCCGCTTGATGGACGAGGACCAGGTGCGGACGGCCTTCGGTGTGGCACAGCAGCATGGCACCGGGCGGAGCGTCCTCGTGGAGAGCTTCGTCACGGGGTTCGACCACCGCATGCTCGTCGTCAACGGCAAGCTGGTGGCGGTAGCGAAGCGCGTCCCCGGCCACGTCAAGGGCGATGGCGAGCACACCATCGAGGAACTGGTCGAACGCGTCAACGAGGATCCGCGGCGCGGGGTGGGGCACGAGAAGGTGCTCACCAAGTTGCAGTTCGATGAGCAGGCCGAGCGCCTGTTGGAGAAGGCGGGCTACACCAAAGAGACCGTCCTGCCCGAGGGCCAGGTGTTCTACCTCCGCTCGACGGCCAACCTCTCTACGGGCGGCACGGCCATCGACCTGACCGACGTGGCGCACCCGGACAACGTGGCCATGGCCGAGCGCGCCATCAAGGCCATCGGCCTTGACGTGGGGGGCGTGGATTTCCTGACGGACGACATGACGCAGTCGTGGCGCGAGATCGGCGGCGCGATTGTCGAGTGCAATGCCGCGCCGGGCTTTCGCATGCACGTCGCCCCGAGCGAGGGCACGCCGCGCGATGTGGCCGCGCCGGTCATCGACATGCTCTTTCCACCCGGCACGCCCGCGCGCATCCCGATTGCGGCGATCACCGGCACGAACGGGAAGACGACGACCTCGCGCATGCTCGCGCACATCGTCAAGATGGCGGGCTACACGCCGGGCTCTACCTCCTCCGACGGCGTGTTCATCAACGGCAGCCTGACGGTCAAGGGCGACATGACAGGCCCTGCCTCATCAAGCATGGTCCTGCGCGACCCCGACGTGGACGTGGCCGTCCTCGAAACGGCGCGCGGCGGACTGCTGCGCTCCGGCCTCGGCTTCTCGGAATGTAACGTGGCGGCCTGCATCAACGTGGCCGCCGACCACCTCGGCCTCAAGGGCATCGAGACCTTAGAGCAACTCGCCGAGATCAAACGCATCCCCATCGAGGTCGCCACGGACTCCGCCGTGTTGAACGCCGACGACGAGCACTGCCTCGCGATGGCGGCACACACGCAGGCCGAGCGCCTCTGCTACGTGACCATGAACCCCGGCAACGCGCTCGTCCGGGAGCACATCCGCGCGGGCGGCTGCGCCGTGGTACTGGAGCAAGGCATCAACGGCGACATGATCACCATCTACGACGGCGGGCGTCACATCCCGCTGCTGTGGACGCACCTCATCCCGGCGACGCTCGAAGGCAAGGCCGTCCACAACGTCCAGAATGCCATGTTCGCGGCGGCCTGCGCGCACGCACTCGGCGAGGGGCCGATGGACATCTCGCTGGAGCAGATTCGCCACGGCCTGCGCACCTTCTCCACGAGCTACTACGAAGCGCCGGGCCGCCTCAACATCTACGACGAGCATCCCTTCAAGGTCATCCTCGACTACGCGCACAACCCCGACGCCGTAGCCATGATGGTCGACCTCGCCGACAAGCTCGACGTGCCTGGCATCAAGCGCCTCGTCCTCGCCGCCCCCGGCGACCGCCGCGACGAGGACGTGGAGGCCATTGCACGCCATGCGGCCGGACACTTCGACCACTACGTCTGCAAGCGGGACGACCACCGCCGCGGGCGTGGGGTTGACGAGATCCCGCAGATGCTGCGCCAGACGCTTCTCGACGCGGGGGTCTCCGATGAGCAGATCGATGTGATCGTGGCCGAAGAGGAGGCCATCGATCATGCACTCAACGTCTGCGAGGAAGGCGACCTGTTGCTCATCTTCGGCGATGACATCAGCCGCTCGTGGAAGCAGATCGTGCAGTTCGGGCAGACGACGCCCGCCGAGCCGCACACCAACGGCGCGACGACGCGCATGGACGCCGTTGATGGCGAGGGCGATGACGCCGAACCCGCCCCAGGTCCCGTGACGGCGACCGTCGAAGAAGAAGCCTTTCAGTTGCAGAGCGGCCAGCGGCTCGTCCGCGACCGACGCGGCGTTCGCGTCGTCCACGACGAGGAGGCGGACTAACGATGCGACAAGAGGGTATCCATTATCATGTCATCCTGAAGCTCGGGATGACCGTATTGTGCGGCCTTCGCGCCGAGCATAGAGGCATACATGGAATCCGAACCCCAGGCTGAGGCTGCATCTCCGCCGCGCCGTTCGCGCTGGCGGCGGGGCAGCGGCGATGGTGTGTCCGCTGTCGAAGAGAACGGCGGTGGGCACGGCTTCGGGACGTTGCCGGTCTTCATGGCCGGGATCTCGACCATCCTCGGCGCCATCATGTTTCTCCGCTTCGGCTATGCGGTGGGGAATGTGGGCCTGCTGGGTGCCTTCGGCATCATCCTGTTGGGGCACCTCGTCACGATTCCGACGGCTCTCGCGCTCGCCGAGATCGCAACCAATCGCAAGGTGGAGGGCGGCGGCGAGTACTTCATCATCTCGCGCTCGTTCGGCCCCACCATCGGGAGCGTCATCGGGATTTCGCTCTACCTCTCGCAGGCGATCTCGGTGGCCTTCTACATGATTGCCTTTGCGGAGGCCTTCAGCCCGTTCGCCGCGTGGTTTGAGGCCCAGATCGGGTTCTACGACCCCCGCATCATCTCGCTGCCCGCGACGCTGTTGCTCCTCACGCTGGTGCTCACCAAGGGGGCCGATCTCGGCGTGCGCGTGCTGTACGTGGTGGTCGCCACACTCATCGCGTCGCTGATCATGTTCTTCCTGGGGAGCCCCGCGGAGGGGTACGACCCGAGCACGTTCTCGCTGACGGCCTCCGGCGGCGACGCCTTCTTCATCGTCTTCGCCATCTGCTTCCCTGCGTTCACGGGCATGACGGCGGGCGTGGGCTTGTCCGGGGACCTCGCCAACCCGAAGAAGTCCATCCCGCTCGGCACGATGGCGGCCACCCTCATCGGGATGCTGATGTACATCGCCATCGTGATCAAGCTGGCGACCTCGGCGCCGGTGGACCTGCTGCGTGACGACCAACTCGTGATGGCGCAGATCGCGCTCTGGGGGCCAATGATCCTGATCGGCCTCGGCGCAGCGACGCTCTCCTCGGCCATCGGCTCGGTGCTCGTGGCGCCGCGCACGCTCCAGGCGCTCGGCGATGACGAGGGCCTGCCGATCAGCCGGGGCAACGCGTGGCTGGCCGCGGGGCGGGGCGTCGTCAACGAGCCGCGCAACGCAACGCTCGCCACGGCTGCCATTGCACTCGTGATCGTGTTGCTGGGCAACGTCAACCTCGTGGCGCGGCTCATCTCCATGTTCTTTATGGTGACGTACGGCTCGCTCTGCGCCATCTCGTTCCTGGAGCACTTCGCTGCGCGGCCCGACTACCGCCCGTCGTTCCGCTCGCGCTGGTACCTGAGCCTCTTTGGGGCGCTGATGTGCCTGCTGATGATGTTCCTGATGGACCCCGTCTTTGCGGTCCTCGCGCTGCTCGTCATGGCGGGGCTCTACCAGCTCGTCGTGCGGCGGAAGGGCCACGAGGACGGCCTCGGCGTCATGTTCGAGGGCGTCATGACGCAGATCACGCGGTACTTCAACCTGCGCCTCCAGCCGAGGCGGCAGCGCCTCCGCAGCAGCGAGTGGCGCCCCAGCATCCTGATGGTCAACGACCGGACGTTCGACCGCCGCGCGCCGCAGGAGCTCATGCAGTGGCTCTGCCACCGCCACGGCTTCGGGACCTACCTGCACTACATCCCCGGCCTGCTCGACGCCAAGTCGTTCCGCGAGAGCCAGCGCGTGAAGCGGAAGATGGTGGAGCAGGCGCAGCGGCGGCACAGCTCGGTCTACGTGGACACCGTCGTGAGCCCGTCCAAAATCTCGGCGCTGGCGCAGAGCGTGCAGATCCCTGGCGTCTCGGGGCTCAACAACAACACCATCCTGTTCGAGTTCAGCGTCCACGACCCGCCCGAGGTGGTGACCGACATCGTGGAGCAGGTCCGCTTCGTGGCCGGGACGCGCATGACGCAGGTCGTCCTTCGCCACGGCGACACGTTCTTCGGCGAGCGCAAGGCGGTGCATCTCTGGCTGACATGGAACGACGAGGACAACGCCAACCTGATGATTCTGCTGGCCTACGTGTTGCTGGGCCACCCGGCGTGGGCCGATGCCGAGATCCGCGTTTTCGCGGCATATCCGGCCGAGCACATCGCCGAGCAGCGGGCCCGCCTGGAAGAACTGATCGAGGAGGGGCGGCTACCCGTCTCGCCGAAGAACGTGCGGTTCATCTCCGTCAGCAGCGTGGAGGCCTACCGGGCGCACGTCCGGCGGCACTCGGCGCAGGCCGACCTCGTGGTGTTCGGGTTCACGCTGGAGAGCTTGGCCGAGCGGGGCGAGGCCGTCTTCCTCAACCACCCCGAGCTACACGACGTGCTCTTCGTCTACGCCCCGCAGCAACTCACCATCGACTGAGCCTGATTCCTCTTCTGTCATCCTGAGCGGAGGCCGTCAGGCCGGAGTCGAACGGATCTCTGCCGAGTACGTGGCTCCTGGGCAGGCAAGAACGCGTTGCCGAGGAGAATACACGGAACCGGCACAGATCCCTCGACTACGCTCGGGAGGACATCAGCGAGTGAGGGTGTCAACCTCTTCTTGCGCGGCGAGGCGGTCTTCCTCCTGTTAAGCACAGACGAGGTTGCGAGCTATTACGATTCATAGGAATGCGGATACGATGGTGTCCTGTTCTGAAAAGAAAGGATCTTTGGGTTCTTGATCACGCCGTCCTGTATTTCGATGGCCTTGCGAATGGTTTCGCTTTGCTCCCACCGTTCCGGTCCGCCCATCACGATGGGAAGATAGGGCACCAGGCTGTTTGAGATCTCCCAGGAGGCGCTGTTCCACAGATACGAAGGGGTGTGGTCGACGGCGTAGTAGTGCACGTGGCCGACCTTGAACATCGGATCGGCGAAGGAGGTGGGTCTCGCAAAATGAAACCCCATCCCCTCGTCGCAGCTCACATCTACGATCAGGCAGTTCGCTTTCAGTCGATCCTCCTCGCCCTCCGACACGAACATCAGTGGATGATCGGTGTCCTGCAAGATGCCGTTGACGATGAGGTCGGCGTCGGCCAGCTCGTCCACGAGGGGCCGGGACATCCGGTCGGGGTGAAGGGAGGCCAACTCGCCGCGTTCGTTCTCTTCGAACTGGAAGTAGTCGACGCCGGGCATTTGGTCCGCCACCAGCACGAAGTGCCGCTGGGTGAAGACGGTGATATCCTGGACGCCCCTCGCCCGCAAGGCCCGAATGGCGCCTCGACTCACCGAGCCAAAGCTGATCACGACGGCCTTGCGTTTCCGACCGTAATTGCCGTCGATGCCCGCCAGGCTCATCGCATGCATGACACCGGCGTAGCCTGCCATTTCGTTGTTGTTGTGGAAGATGTGCATCTGCCAGTCGCCGTGTTTGCTCCAGCGGTGCATGGCTTCCCAGGCGATGAGGGTCAGCTTGCGGTCGATCGCCGTCTGGGTGATGTCCCGCTGCTGAACACAATGAGGCCAGCCCCAGTGAATGGTGCCTTCCTTCATCTGGGCGAAGTCGGCCTGCACCGGTTTGGCGAGGAGGGCGATGTCGCACTGGTCGAACAGGTCGGCCCGGCTGGCTGTGCCACCGGAGAGTGTTTGTATGGTGTCATTCGAGACTCCGAAGGGCACGCCATAATCGGTCTCGAAGATCAGGTGGCGACGCACGTCCTCATCGATCCAGCTGAGTTGATCCGGATGAATGGGCACCCTTCGTTCGTGCTCTTTCTGAGACGTAGCGAATACACCGACGGTAAGGAATGACATGGACTGCTTGCGTGTTCGTAGGGAGCCACAGGGTACAAGGCTCATCTGTAGCAGAAAGCCATTCACCAGCAACGGCAGCATGGCGTTGAGCGACGCAACGTAAGCGCCACCGCGCTACTCCATCAAGGCCGCTCTCTCAGGACCGAAGCGAAGCCGTCCACTGAGACCCTCCGTCTCAGTGTCACAGTGCCAGAACAGGTTGCGATTCAGCCGCCGGGAGTGGAGGCACGGCGGCGGGACGATGGCTATGTCTGGCGGTGCTGTTCCGACGAGCCGAGGACGCTGGTGCTCCCGGTCGGCCTATAAGCGCTATACGCCGTCCACCTCCTCCGTGTCCATAGCTGATCGCCCTCGCCACCTTCCACACGCGGCGCTTCTTCCGCCAGACTATCACGAACGGGAACGTCCCGCAGTCCTCAGTGCTCCTTCCTCGTGACCGAATGTGTGCTCTCCGACCTCGATGCCCCGTCTTCCCCATCGGTGGGCGGCTCAGGGTGCGTCGCGCGGTGGGTCGGGGCCATCCGGGCAGCGCGTGGTGAAGCAAGAGTCGCCCGTACAGGCCGCGGTACAGACCCGGGCCTCCATGTCCCACGCCCCGTCGACGAGGATGCATGCCTCGCAGGTCGTGGCCTCCGCGCGAGTGGCGGGGGCGTTGCGCGGACACACCCGTTCAACGCATAGAACGCCCTCGGCCTGCTCCTCGCACGTGTCCGCACAGGTCCCGGAGTCCGGCAACCAGGCGCCTCCCAGACCCGTGCACAGACTGCAGGTGGGGACGATCTCCGCGCACCCGGTGCAGCCCAAGATGACGAGGGCGGTCCAGACGTACTTCATGGCGCCGATGGTGGAGTGCCCGTGTAACAGTGGACCGCTCAGCCGCAGCACGCTGACGACTGGGGCGAGCCGCAGGATACGCCGAGGCGGAAGGAGGCGAAAACGCTACGGCGTGCTGTCGGTCTGCAGCGGTGGGTTCCGCCCACGAGCACAGCGGTCGCGCGGGCGACTCACCGGAGCCATTTCGTGCCCGCCGCGGTGACTTCGAGGTACGGCGTTCGGCTGATCTGCCGCCACGGCTGCGTCGATTCGTCCTGCTCGATCATCTTGTCCCGCCTTGGTGATAGATCATCAGCAAGCCCACGGAGGCTACGAGCACCAGTAGTCCGATCAGCATGCGTCGCCTTGACGTGGTGCTGGGAAATCAATCTAACGTCTAGCTCCTCAGCCCTTACGAAGCTGCTTGATCCGCAGTCGGTTCCCTGAGTCGTCGATCAGCGTCGAGAGTCGACGGTGTCGTGTCGCTTCGCGCTTCGCGCCCATGACCCATCGGGCCGCGTGACGCCGATACCCCGGCGGCTGCTCTTGGTAGAACTCCCAAGCGCCGCCGGTAGCCTTGAAGCGCTCGATCATGTCGCCTGTGAGTTCTGCGGTGAGGTCAGCGACTCGATATCCGCTGTCCGGATGGACGTCTTTATGGGCGAAGGCTGCCAACCCCTCGGGCTTCATCCGCCCTTGCGCCGTCAGCCGCTCCACAAGATCGATGTTCCGCTGACTCCACACGCTCTTCGGCTTCCGGGGTGTGAAGCGGATCATATAACTCTCGTCGTCACGCGACTTTCGAATCCCGTCGATCCAGCCGTAGCAGAGCGCTTCGGCGACGGTGTCTTCCCAGGTGACCGAGGGCGTACCCGTGGCCTTCTTGTAGTACCCCACCCAGAGATGGTCCGCCGACAGGTGGTGCTCGTCGAGCCAGGCCCGAAAGTCGGCCGCTTCGGGGAAGAACGTCGGGGCTTCTTCTGACATATGCCTTGCCATCGATCTCTGGTCCAGCGCGTAGTGTGATGGACGCGAGTCGTCGGTGTGGGCGGTAGAACAAAAGGCGGCTCACCCGCGAAACCAAGCGAGCCGGTCGAACTAGGCAATATCAGCGATGGCGGTCGGACGAAGCAAGGCGGAAAAGCGCTTTGTCGGCGTGCAGCCGCAGGTTTTAGGGCGCATTGCTAGGCCGGTATCCTCGTCGAGGAGGCCTCGCTCCGTCGCGTACAATATCCCTCGCCCAAGCGCGAGGGGGCTGACCGAGCACAGTCGCCGAACCGAGCCAAAGCGATTAAGGCGATGATCTGGTGGAGATGGGCGGAGGCCGTCGTTTGTGTCCAGCAGGCGACCCCGCCTCTGCTAGAGACGCAACCCAACCCCGACGCCAACCCCGACGCCGTCGAGCGTGAGTGCCTCAACGTCCTGGAACGAGACGAAGTCCACTAGGTCCTCCGAGCGGCGGTACAGCACCTCGGCTTCGAGCGAGAGCGTACGACCCCTCCCGACGGGAACGTTCAGGGTCACACCCAACGAACCTGTCAGCGAGACGTTGTCGAAAAAGAACGTGCCTGCGTGTGCCATCGCGCGAACACCGACCCCCGGAAGCGGCTCCACCATGACGCCGCCCGTGAAGTTCCACTCTGCAAAGAACCCCGTCACGCCCCACAACACGTGGCCCCCATAGACGAACGTGGCTGTGCGCTCTAGGGGCACGCGCGCCTCGCTGAACGGGAGAACGAGGTGCACTTGGTCCCCGCCTTCCAGCACACGCACTACTGCTCCCAGGGTGTATCCATCGAACACGAAGTCCTCCGTCGAAGCGCCCTGGGCGTTGGCATAATCACTACCCAGTACTAGCGCAACAAGCAGTACGGTATAATGGAGGGAGGTCATCGCTACGGTGAAGGTAGGGGCTGGTAAAGCGAATACCGCGTCGGGTTCTGCTGGTCTGAGTAATATGGCGACGGGGCGCACCGATCTCTTAATCCCTTTGAGCGTTGCGCCCCCACTGCTGCGCCCAACGCAGTACCGCCACGGCAAGCACCGCCATCACAGCGGCCAGGACGTTGAACAGGATATCGACGGGGTCGAACACGCGGGTCGGGAAGAACATCTGAATGCCTTCGTCGAGGGCTCCGACCAGCGACGTCGCCAGAATCGCCAGCAAGGCGGGTACGGGGACGCGTCGCCCCTGACTGACTCGCTCCGTGAGCGCCTCATAGACGAGGACGGCCACCACGCTGTACTCGATGAGATGGCTGCGCTCTGGAATCGCCATGCGGAAGAACATGAAGAAGTAGACGACCGCGACGCCCATCCCAACGCCGACCTCACGACCGCCCGGCCGCACCCTCAAGCCCTGTGTCAGGATGGCCACTCCGATCAGGAGCATACAGACGAGGAAGACGACTGCGCTCAGGCCTTGGTGATACAGAATCTCAGCTAGTATCGACGCTAGGCCGAGGGTCGCGTAGATCGCTGCCACGACAGCGAGGGTCCAGATCCAGAGCCGCCGTTCTCGATCAGATGAAAAGCAAGATGCCGTGCTTCGCATAGTGTCCAGCCCCAGGCATGGATTGATCCTCGCGTCCAATCTATCGTCCGCCGTAACAGCTTGCGGCTCAGCGGCTCAGCGGCGCAGGGCCGCGCCGGCGGTGGAACGTGTTGAAAGATCGTGGCGGCGTTCGTGCGAGGCAAGACCGTGAAGCCCTGCGTCCGCCTGCAGCCGCGGGGTATGCGCACCCGACGGTTATACCACCCGCTCCCCTCCCGAGGTCTGCCGCGCTATCACCCCCTGCAGCGTGAGCGCTTCGGGTCACGGCGTGATCTTCTCCTTCACGTCGTCCGCTGCCGCCCTATTCCTCCTGATCAGCACCTCGCCGCTCGCCCAAAGGGCGAGAAGGATCGCGACGACGAGCCCGATCAGCAGCCACGGCGTGTCCGGCCACTCGATGACCGTCTGCACGTGGCGGTGCAGGAACCCGATCAGGACGGCGCTCCACCAAGCGAGTTGGGACACGAAGAGCGCGAGCGTGAGCCGGAACAGAGTAAGCGTCGGCACAGCGTCGCCCTCCTCGTAGCCCCGCACCTGCTTCTGGAGCACGTGCAGCGGGAGGCCGTTGAGGCCGATGAGGATGACGAAGAAGAGCTTGACGATCAGCAGGTTGTCGATCACGCCCTTGAGGACGAGGAGGGGGATGCCCGCCGCTACCATGAGGCCCCAGCCGGCCCAGATGAACCTCTCCGTCACCCCGCTCACGCGGACGACCTGGGGGAAGCGCACCCGGTCCCGGATCCAGAGCAGGCCGTAGAGGTCGGTGACGAGCACCGCCCCGAACCCCAAGATCAGGCCGCTGAGGTGGACGAAGAGCAGGATGTAGAAAGGCGCCGTTTCCATAGCCAGCTAATGAATAGGCTCGGCGGTCAGAGCAGCAGCACGTTGACGAGGCGCGTGCACATAACGGTAGAACTAAGCCGCAACGCGCAGCGCGCCGCTGGTACGAGGCAAGGAAACACTCTTGCTGGAGCGAAGCAAGGCCGCCGAGCCCGTTGCCGGCTTGAGTGATGGGTTATACCGCGTGGTGTATGCTGTCAGATGACGAGGCCGTCGTCACCGTCCCTCGTATGAAACGCTTCCGCTCGAACCCGATGAACACGGCCACATAGACCACATTCAGAGCCACGATCAGGCCGAATAACTCCGCAATCACATAGACCGAGCCGCTCGGAATGTACACCAGGCCAATTGCTGAGACGTTGAGCCCCAGCAGCAGAACCAGCAGCGTGCACGTCAGCAGGATCGCCCCAAAGTGCCACCAACTGCGACCGTAGAGTACACTCACAAGAAGCGCCATCGCCACCGTGAACCCGAGCGTCAACGGCATCGCCTGCGCAAACAACTCGTTCGGAGGCGCATTGGCTGCAACGACGGCGGCCATCGTCGTCACGGGTTCATAGACGAGTACCGACGCGGCCCCAAGCAGCCCGAACATCGCGACGTAGAGCAGGTTGTAGCGCACCCAGCTTTTGGTCGAGGGCACTTCGAAGAGTAGCCCGTAGGACCATCCGAGACCCAGGCCGCAGACGGCCCCGGCGATCATCATGAAGAGGACTGAGAACCAGATGTCGCTAATGAAGAGGTCATGGATGATCGTGAAGACGAAGGCGGAGACGGCACCTGCCGCAGCTCCGGACCAGAGGTAGCTTCGAGTACTTGAAGCGTGATTCGATTTGACGGGATGATCGTCGCTCATGGCCAGCTTGCAGGTCTGGAGGAGCGGTAGAACAGTGGACCGCTCAGCCGCAGCACGCTGATGGCTGGCGGGTGAGACGAGGCACTATAGGCATCGCCGCTCGGACGAGGCAAGAACGCTAGAGCGTGGTGTCGGTTTGCAGCGGTGGGTTCTCCCGAAGGGTAGGCAACGCGCCTGTACTCTCGTACCTCGGACGATACACATCACGGAGTGGACCCACGGATCCAGCCCCTCGCCCGGACCTCCAACTGCTTGAGGACCGCCCCCCGATCACGCCGGATCGCCTCGGCAAACTCGGCCTGGTTTCGCCCCTGCGTGTGCGTGTCGCCCCAAACGACCAACTCCATCAAGACTGGAAGCAGATCGATGCCGCGCTCGGTGGGAAGGTAGATCCGTCGCCGTCCGTCCTGCGAGGACTTACGACGCTCCAATAGGCCCACCGCCGTGAGGCGCGCGAGCCGATCGGCCAGCACGTTCGTTGCGATTCCCTCCTCCGTGCCGATCTCGGAGAACGTGTGGCACCCCGTAAGGAGCACGTCCCGCATGACCACGAGTGTCCACCGGTCGCCGAGCAGGTCGAGCGACGAGGCGATGGGGCACGTGGAGCGGAGCGCGTCGAGCACGGCGGAAAATAGCTTGCGATCGGCAAGTCGCAAACGGTATACTGACTGGGTCGATTGCATGTTGCAAGTCAATTAGCCTCCCGCCCCAATGCTCGCTGGACACTTCGCCACCGCCCTCATCGCTGAGCAGCACACAGCGGGCCGCCGGTTTCCCACCTCCCTCCTCGGCTGGTACCTCGTCGTCTCCCAACTCCCGGACCTGCTCTGGTTCGTGTTCCACTTCCTCGGTTTCGAGCCGACCGAGCCCCGCGACTTGTTCGACACGACGCTCCAGTCCATGAGCGCCGAGTTGGTCTTCAGCCATCACCTCGTACCGATCCTGGGGTGGACGGCGCTCCTCGGGGTTCTTGGCACCTTGCTTTTCCGGAGCCGCCGCGTCGGGCTGGCGACGGCCGCGCTGGTCGGCGTCCACGCGCTAATGGACTACCTCAGCGGCCACCCCCATCACGTGTTCGGGGCCGACACACCCGAGGTCGGGCTCGGCCTCTACGACAGCGCCCCGTACATCGCCATCGCGATCGAGGCCGTCGTCACGGTGGTGCTGCTCGTGTGGTTCTTCCGGGAGGAGCAGCAGCGGGGCATCGCCCGCTCGGCCGGGAACCGTCGGGCCATCATCGGGCTGTTTGTGTTCGGTATCGTGTTCTTGCTTGCAACCGCGACGACCTCGATGCGCGAGCTACTCGGGCTGCCGACGTTCGACCTCCCGATCGGCACGACCGTCCCGACGCTCACCGTGACGTACCTCGGCATGGCGGCGTTCCTCTGGGCCACCGTCCGCCGACAGGATGCGGCGAGT
>JABDIZ010000049.1 GCA_013003465.1 Rhodothermaceae bacterium | reverse complement strand
CCAGCGGCATGCCGAGGTGATCGGCGACCTGAGAAGCCGTGGGTTCATCGCCGAGCGCCTGCCGGAGCGTCGCCATCGCCCGGTAGACCTCATTGATTCGCTGCCGCTTCTCGCGGGAGAGGACATCAAGACGACGGAGATAGTCCACGAGAGCGCCGCGCACCCGCCGGTAAGCGTGTGTCACAAACTGCGCGCCCCGGTTGGGGTCGTACGTGTCGAGCGCCTGGAGGAGGGCTTCGATGGCCGTGCCTTCAAGGTCCTCCGGCGTCACCAGCGGGTGATTGGGCGCGCGAAGGCGCCCCACGAGCGAGTGCACCAGCGGCAACCCGGCCAGCACCGCCGCGTCCCGACACGCGGGCGTGGGAGTGGCGAGGTACTGATCAACGGCGTGTTGGAGATCCGACGAGTTCGCCATCAGGCAACGGCATCAAAGGTTAGGAAGAAGCACCGTCGAGCGACGGTGTGCGGCGAGGGCGAGGACCCATCGTGCGCAGCACCACGGCGGCGCCGACGAGCAGGATGGTATAGGTCGCACTGCTCGCCCCGAGGGCAACGGCCAGCGCATGCTCAGGCGCCGCGCCGTGCCCGAGTTGGAGGGCAACGATTCCGAGGGCGAGGCATCCGCTGAGTTGAAAGAGAAGCCGACGCATGGGCTACAGGGTGGCGGGTTGAGGAGTCCAGGCGGTCGGCCCCAGAGCCGTGGTAGTCGCCAGCGTGTCGAAGGCGTGACGGGCCAGACCTTTCTCGCGCACGACCGGCGTCTGGCGCTGCACCGAGCGCCGGATGGTGGCCGCGTATGGGACCCAGCCCAGGTAGGCGGGCGCCTGTCCGAGGAACCGCTCGGTGACGTCGGCAAACCGCTCGGCCACCTCCTCAGCCTCAGCCTCGGTGTCGGAGAAGTTGACCACGGCGCCCAGAGGGAACGACGGGCGCGCGGCCCAGATCAGCTTGGTCAACGCATAGGCATCGGCGACGGCCGTAGGCTCACCGACCAGCACCAACAGTCCCGCATCGGCGCGGTCGAGCGCCCAGCGAACGGGGCCCTCCGCGCCTGCGGGCGCATCGATCAGCACCACCTCATGGCTGGCCTGAAGCAGCGGCAGCACGGCATCCAGCGTGCTGAACACAGGGGCCTCTACCTCCTCGGGAGTGCGCGCACCCTGGATGAGGGTCACGCCGCCCGCAGTCGGATGGAAGGTCTCGGCGAGTTCGGCCCGCCCGCGCGCCACATCGGCGAGCGTGACGGCGGGCGACTCGTTGAGCAGCACCGGGCAGGCGCTCTGCCCGAGGTCAGCATCAAGGAGGGCGACGCGCAACCCGGCCGTGACGAGCGCCTCGGCGAGGTTCACGGCGAGCACGCTCTTGCCGACGCCGCCTTTACCGCTGACTACGGCGAGGGTGAGGGGAAAGGAGGTCATGGAAGTGGAAGGCATCAGAGCGGATCTAGGCGTCGAGCCGTGCGAGGAACGCCTCGGCGAAGCGGGCGGGCGAATGCGGGTGCAGCGGGGCAGCCTCCCCGGCCGTTGTGAATGCGACAGGGCGGTTGAGCGCGAGCAGCCATTCGGCGATCCGGCCCCAGTCGTCGGCCTCGTCGAGACGCGTGAGCGCGGTCATCGTGGGCACGAGCGGGAGTCGGTCGAGCGCTTCGGGCGCGAAGGGCAGACGAGCCCGCGCTGCGTCGAGCGTGAGCACGACCTCGAACGCCGTCAGGGGTGCCAGCACCATCGCGATGTGATCGAGCGTCTGCTCGGCCTCCACTCGCGCCGTCGGCAGCGCCGGGGTGTCGATGAGAAGCACATCGGTGCCGTGTAGCAAGTCGAGGGCCTGCCGTATCTCCTCGGCCGTGCGGACGGTGCGCGCGGCGAGTCCGTGCGCCCGGTAGGGCGCGGCGGGATCGGCCGAGACTGGGGCATCGGCAGGCAGGATCGTGAGCACGCCCACGTCGCGCCGCCCGTAGAACCGCGCGTCGGTGGCGAGGCGGAGCAGCAGCGTCGTCTTCCCCGTGCCGCCCGGTCCCACAGCGACGAGCGTGTCGGCCGTATGACGGGCTGGGGCCGTCGGGGCGAGCCGCTCGCGAAGCTCGTGAGCGAGGGCCCAACGCACCGCCTCCCTCCCCTCGGCATCGAACCGATCCAGGTCCACCCCGCGCGCAGCAACGGCATCGAAGAGACCCGTTACGGTCGCTTGCGCGAGGCCCTGGCGCAGCAGCGCACTGTGGAGCGGCTGCGCGGCCCACCGTGAGGCCGTTCCGGCGAGGGCCGCTCCCAGGCGCTGTTCGAGTTGATCGAAGCGCGCGGCCAGGTGATCGAACCCGTCGAGGCGGGTGGCTAGGTGATCCAGGCGCTCCAGTACCTCGGGCGACGGGCCCGCGGGCGCCACAGGTGGTGTATAAAGCGGACGGCGCGGCTCCGGGCTGGGGGCCGGTGCGGCGGCAGCGCGGGGCGCAGCGGTATACCCGAAGCCCATCCCGGCAGGCTCCGGCCTGGCGACCGGTGCCTTGCGGGCGGGCGCTGGGTCCAGCATCACAGTGATGCGAGCGGGCTGGTCGGCCGTGGCGGCCACGGACTCCAGCAGCACGACGTCATCGCCGAGCGCGACGCGCGCCTCGGCAAGTGCCGCCTGAATGCTGGAGCCGGTAATCGTCTTGATCTGCATGAGAAGGGCCGCGGGCGGCTATCGTTAAGGCAAGGCCAGGTGGTCCACCACGTCGAGCGGGGCGTCGTGCGTGAGGTCGTTGTAGGAGAGCACGGCGAGGTCGCTTTCGATCCCTTCGACGAAGCGGGCGAGCGTGCCCCGGAGCACGGGCGAGGTCAGGAGCACAGGCGGGTGCCCGTCCACGAGCAGGCGCTGCGCGAGGCGCTCGGCCGCGTCGAGGAACTGCTGCGCCTTCTCGGGCGCGAGGCCGAGCGTGCTGGCGTTCAGCTCGCCCCCATCGACCTTTTCGAGCAGGTGCTGCTCCAACACCGGATCGAGCACGACGAGGTGGACGCGGCCCTCGGGGCTCGTGAACTGGCGCGTGATGGATGGGGCGAGCGCGGCACGGACGTACTCCGTCAGCACCTCGACGCTCTTGGTGCGAGGGGCGTGGTCGGCGAGGGCTTCGAGGATGGTGACGAGGTCGCGGATGGGCACGCGCTCACGGAGCAGACTCTTGAGCACCTTTTGGATCTCGCCTACCGAGAGCAGCGCAGGCGTCAGTTCCTCGATCAGTGTGGGCGCCGAGGTCTTCACGGTGTCGAGCAGACCACTGACTTCCTGGCGGTCGAGGAGGCGGTGCGCGTGTGTGCGGAGTGTTTCCAGCAAATGCGTCGTCACCACGGAGGGCGCTTCGACGACGGTCAGGCCTTGCCGCTCGGCCTCGGCGAGGTGCCGCTCAGGCACCCACACGGCCGGCAGTCCAAACGTCGGGTCGTTGGTCTTCAGTCCGGGCACGCTCCCATCGAAGCCGTCGGGCAGCAGCGCGAGGTGGTAGCCGGGCATGACCTCGCCTTCGCCTACCGGGTTTCCGCGCAGCTTGATGGTGTAGTGATTGGCGCCGAGCGCCACGTTGTCGCGGACGCGGACGGGCGGGATCACGAGGCCCAGCTCGGTGGCGAGCTGGCGGCGGAGCTGTCCTACACGGTCGAGCAGGTCGCCGCCCTGCGCCGGGTCCACAAGCGGAATCAGGCCGTAGCCGATTTCCAACTCCAGCGGTTCGACGAGGAGCAGGTCGCTCGGCGACTGCTCCGGCTCTGGTTCGAGAGCGGGCGGTTTGGCCGCCTCGGCTCCCGCGTGCTGCTCGGCAGCGAAGCTGCGCTGGCCCAGCGCGATGGCCCCGATGCCGAGTGCCCAGAACGGAATCAGCGGCAGCCCCGGCATCAGCCCGAGGATCATCAGGAAACCACCCGTCACAACGAGCGGCACGGCCGAGGCGAAGAGCTGCGATTTCATCTCAGCCACCATGTTGCCCTCGCCCGAGGCGCGCGACACAATGAGGCCCGCCGCCGTCGAGATCAGCAGAGCCGGGATCTGGCTGACGAGGCCATCGCCGATGGACAGGAGCGTGAATGTGCTCCCCGCTTCGCCCATCGACATGCCGAGCTGCGTCACGCCAATGACGAGCCCGCCGACGATATTGACACCGGTGATGATGAGGCCTGCGATGGCATCGCCGCGGACAAACTTCGAAGCACCGTCCATCGCGCCGTAGAAATCTGCCTCGCGCGTGACATCGACACGGCGTTGCTTGGCTTCGGTCTCGTCGATCAGCCCAGCGTTGAGGTCGGCGTCGATGGCCATCTGCTTGCCGGGGAGCGCGTCGAGCGTGAACCGTGCACCCACCTCAGCGATACGTCCCGAGCCCTTCGTGATGACGATGAAGTTGATCAGCACGAGGACAAGGAACACGATTCCGCCAACGACGAAGTTGCCCGCCACCACGAAGTTGCCAAACGCGGCGATGAGCGCCCCTGCCTTGGCCTCGCTCAGGATCAGCCGCGTGGACGCGACGTTGAGCGAGAGGCGAAAGAGCGTCGTGATGAGCAGCAGGCCCGGGAAGATGGCGAAGTCCAGGGGCCGCTGTGCGTAGAAGGCCGTCAGCAGAATGCCTAGGCTGATGGCGATGTTGGTAGCGAGGAGTAGGTCGAGCAGGAAGCCTGGCAGCGGCACCACCATCACCAGCAGGATCATCACCACGCCCGACGCCGCGAGGGCATCGAGGCCGAACCGGAGGCTCGTGCGCGGGGCGGGGATGGGTACGGCGAGGGTGGTCATCGGTCAGCTAGACGGCGCGGCGGCGCTCGTAGACTTCGGCGAGGACGGCGGCGACGGCCGGGTAAAGCGTCTCGTTAATGGGCTGCCCCTCCTCTACCGTCGCATAGAGAGCACGGGCCAGCGGGCGGTCTTCGACCGTCGGCACATCGAGTTCGGCGGCGAGCGCCTTGATGCGCAGCGCGCGCTTGCGAATGCCCTTGGCCACGACGAAGGGGGCCGCGTGCTCTTCAGGCGCATAGCGCAGCGCGATGGCGTAGTGCGTCGGGTTGGTGACGACGACATCAGCCTTCATGACGGCGTGATCGAGACGGGGCTTGAGGGCCAGTTCGCGCGCTTTCTGGCGGCGGCGACCGCGGAGTTGTGGATCGCCCTCCTGCTCCTTGGCTTCGTCCTTGACCTCCTTCTGCGTCATCTTGAGGTCGGTGTACCAGCGGTGGCGCTCCCACGCGTAGTCCACCGCCGCGAGGGCGAGCAGCGCACCGAGCACCGGCAGCGCCAGCCCGACGAACCAGGCGCCTGTCTGCCGGACGATGGCGTCGAGTGGGAGCGCTGCGAGGCCCAGCAGTTCGGGCAGGTGGTTCTTGAGAATGGTGTAGGCGATGGGGCCCACAATGGCGACTTTGACGAGCGCCTTGCCCGCCTCGAACACGCCCTTGGAAGAGAAGAGACGCTTGGCGCCTTCGAGCGGTGAGACGCGGCTGAATTTGGGCGCCAGTGGTTTACCGGTGAGGATCCAGCCCGTCTGCGCCACGTTGGCCGCCGCTCCCGCCACCATCACCGTCGCGAAGAAGGGCAGCATCACGCCCAGCACGGGCAGCCCGATCCCGACGAAGAGACCCGGGAGGCTTTCGGCGTTGAGCGGCGTGGTAGCAGCGCTCAGGAACAGATGCGCCGTCAGTTCCTCGAGTACGCCGAAGGCGCGCGGCGCGCCGAGGACCATCACGGCCCCGCCTGCCCCCAGTACGCCCACCGAGGCCAGTTCCTTCGACTTGAACACGTTCCCCTCCTCGCGGGCCTTCTTCAGGCGCGAGGGGGACGGGTCGAAGACCTTTTCCTGACGGTCGGGACGGTCGCTCACGGTGGTGGGGTTGGGATGCCGTTTCTCCTAGCGAATGCTGGGCCGCTCCGCGTTCCCACCCAATCCCGCCGGTTCGCTCCCGATTTCGGAAAGGCCGTCCGTGCCTGCGGCGGAAAGGGTTTCCCTACGGCACGAGCGCCTGGAGGAGTTGTGCGAGATCCGCGAGCATCCGTTCCAGAAGCGTCGGGCTCAGCGCGACGAAACCCTGTAGAAAGACAAGGAAGGCGCCGAGGCCAAGCAGCAGCTTGGCAGGCAGGCTGATGGCGAAGAGATCGGCCTGCGGGATGACGCGGGCAAAGATGCCCAGCGCTGTGTCGAGAAGCAGGAGCGACACCATGAACGGGGCCGCCAGCCGAAGTGCCGTCGCGAAGAAGGCGCCCGTCCACTGGATGAGCAGCGCACCGCCCGCATCCAGCCGGGCCCCGCCGAGCGGAACGACCTCGAAGGAGACCGTGAGCGCCTTGATCAGGTGCGCCGGGCCATTCAGGAGGAGAAAGATGAGTAGGAAAGCCAACGACAGGATGCGCCCGAGTGGGTTGGCGCTCCCTGCGCCCGCCGGATCGTAGGCCTGCGCCAGCCCGAGGCTCATCTGGAAGCCAAGTGCCTCACCCGCCGTCTGTACTGCGAAAAACATGAACTGTGCCCCGAAGCCGAGCAGCACTCCGGTCCCGGCTTCCACGACGAGCGCGAGAATGAAGCCGAGCGGCTGATCGATGTGGGGCGGCAGCGGTCCCTCAGCGAAGCCCGCGAGGACGAACGCGAGCAGCACGGCCAGCATCACCTTCACCGGCACCGGGATGAACGGACGGCTGAAAAACGGCGCAGCCGCCAGCAACCCGCCCACCCGCACGAACACGAGGAGCACGCGCAGAACCGCCTCGGCCTCGATCACCATGGCTGCTGACGGCCGACGCCGCTGACCGCTGAGAAGCCGTCTACCCCGCCCCCTTGGAACGGCTGTCGCGCGGCGACTGGGGGGGTAAGCGGCGCTTGGCATCCCCCTCCGTCCCGCTTCGCGAGCCGCGACAGTTTCCGCACGGTCCTCGCAGCGGCGCAGTGCGCCGCCCCCCGAGGAGGGGGAACGGGACATGCGGTTTCTGAGGCTCTCATCGTGAGACGTTGGGGATGAACGTGAATACGTGCACCGTGAAGTCGGTCAGGTGCTGGAGCATCCACGGGCCAAGCAACAGCAGCACGGCCGCCACGGCGAGCAGTTTCGGGATGGACGAAAGTGTCATTTCCTGAATGGAGGTGACCGCTTGAAAGAGGCTCGTCATCAGGCCCACGGCAAGCGCCACGCCCAGCATCGGCGCGCCGACGAGGAGGGCCAGGCGAATGCCTTCCTGCAACCAGTAGAGGGCGACGTCGCTGTTCATGCGCTAGGAGCCGAGGTAGCCGCGCACGACCGACTCGACAATGAGGTACCAGCCATCGGTGAGCACGAAGAGGAGCAGCTTGATCGGGAGCGAGATCATCACAGGCGGCAGCATCATCATGCCCATGCTCATCAGCACACTGGCCACAATCAGGTCCACAATCAGGAAGGGCAGAAACAGCAGAAAGCCGATCTGGAAAGCGATCCGCAACTCCGAGATCACGAACGCCGGAACGATGACGTGCAGCGGCACCTCGGTGGCCGAGGCAAAGCTCTGGATGCCCGCCATGTCCATGAACAGCAGCAGGTCTTCATCGCGTGTTTGGGCGAGCATGAATGCCTTGGTAGGCGCTGAGGCCAGAGCGAGCGCATCGCCCTGCTCGATCTGGCCCTCGAGGTAGGGCTGGAGCGCTAGCTCGTTGACATCTTTGATAACCGGGCTCATGATGAACACGGTCAGGAACAGCGCTAGCCCGATCAGCACCTGATTCGGCGGCGACTGCTGCATGCCAATGGCTGTCCGCAGGATGCTGAAGACAACGATGAGCCGTGTGAAGCTCGTCATCAGCAGAATGATGGACGGGGCCAGCGTGAGCACCGTCAACGTCAGCAGCAACTGAATCGGCAGTTCGTAGTCGTCGCCGTCGCGCGTCAGGCGGAGGCCCGGCAGTGAACTCGGCCCCGTGGCAGGCTGCGCAGGACCGGCACCGCTCGTCGGATCCGGTCCGGGGTCGGGTGGGGCCGCGGGCGAGGTGACCTGCTCAGCGGCCGGGGCGACCTCCTGGGCCAGCGCCGGCGCGCTGAGTGCCAGGCCGAGCAGCAGGAGTAGCCCGAGCGCACGGAAGAGAAATCGCTTATCCACGACGCTTCGGGGGCTGGATCTGATGTAGCAACGCGGCGAAGGGGGGCGTCGCGGCGCCGTCGCCCGCATGGGTACCGAGATCCGCGGGCGCTTCGCCGGGTGCGTACCGCCGGAGCAGCGTGATACCGCCCTGGGCGAGGCCGAGCAACAGCACCTCCTCGCCTACGCGCACGAGCCGGAGCGTGAGGCCCGGGTCCAGTGGGAGCGCGCCGAGCGACGCCATTGGCAGGGCCGCCTCGTCCTCGGCATCGTCCGGACGACGCCTGCGCAGATAGAGCGCCCCTCCCCCGCCTCCAACGAGCAGCAGCACAGCTATCACGTTGCCAGGACGCAGGAGGCTGCGGGACGGGCGCGTCGGAACCGCGGCCAGACGTTCCTCTGGTATTACTGAGGAGACACCAGGCTGGACTGGAAGGCGCTCGGACGCCACGGCCGGGCGCACCGGCGGTGGAGCCGGGGCCTCAAGCGGGGCGAACTGGAGGGCAAGCCAGAGGGCGAGGAGCCCGGCACCGAAGAGCACCGCACGACGCCACGGACTGAGTGGGCGGCGCGCGCGGGCTAAGAACGAGGGTAGACGGAACATCGTGCCGGAGACGACGGCAAAAAACGCATAGACAGCGATCGATCAGCCCGATTCGGGCCGCTTCCGGTCGCTGCCCTTCACATGGCGAATGCTGTGCCGCCCTTGCCATCCTTCGAGGCGTCAGGTGGGGCGCAGTGCCTGTCTAGCCCCGGCCACAAGGCGGGTCACCCGCACGCCGAGTTGCTCGCCCAGCACCACCGCTTCGCCCTCGGCAATCAAGTGCCCGTTGGCGTAGATCCCAAGCGGCTCCCCCACGAGGCGCTCCAGTTCCACTACGCTGCCTGCGGCCAAGCGCAGCACCTGCGCTAGTGGCAAGCTGCGTCGGCCTAGTTCTACGGTGATTTCCAGTTCCACCTCGCGCAGCAAGTCGAAGCTCGCGGGGTGCATGCTGCCATCACCCGATTCGGGACTGAGGACTTCCGCGCCAAGATCGGCGAAGGCCGCAGGGGCCACCCGCAACGACCCGGTCGGTGGTGCCTCAGCCTGCTCGGTCGGTTCCACCTCGGCGAGGTACACTGCACCGGTCAGCACGCCCTCGGGCGTATCCACCTGAAAGGTGCGCGGCTCCCCGCCCGCTTTCGACGGCGACCCTTCGTCGGCTCCCACGAGTCGGAGATCGGGCAATGCCGCGCTGGCCGCTTCGAACGCTGTAGCGAGT
>JABDIZ010000006.1 GCA_013003465.1 Rhodothermaceae bacterium | reverse complement strand
CGATATTGGAGTGAGGAATATTTCATCTAGTGGCAACGGCTACGCTTCGTATACGTCTACATTGAATGCGTATACGAAGGTATCAATGTTGTGTATTTGGTTAACATGTCTCGCCGCCAGAATCGATTCGGCGCAGATTGTTGTCAGGGCAAGTGCATAGTGCGATAGGGGGATATGCCAATGGCGGAGTGCATAGTGTCTGATGAGCGGTGGGATAGCTGCGAACACAACCCAGGCAATCATCAGGAAAGCCCAGGGTATCGGGTTATACATGCTCAAGGCCAGTGGAGCCATTTGCATACACGCTGACGTGATACCGCCGACTGAGGAGTGAGGCGACGAAGGATTCAGTCACAATGAGTCCCGTGCTCTCCTGCGAGTAGATCCTTCGCCCTACTCAGGATGACAACCTATCAGGTCGAGTCTATCGAAGCACCACCCTGATAGCTCAACTCGTCTGATCCACCATGTCGGCTCCCGCGTTCTTCTGTACCGAGGCCATGCCGTTCTTGCACCCCGACGGGCTCGCGTAGCCCTGCGACGTGCCGATGACCTGTCCATTGACGGCCTTCAGCCGAAAGTAGTGCTTGCTATCCTTGCCGGTGTACACCTCGAAGGCACCGTCACGCCCGGCGTTCTTGCCGACCGACGCGATGCCATTCTTGGCCGCGGCTTTGGTCTTGTAACCCTGCGAGGTCAGGATGGTCTGGCCGTTGCTGGCCTTGAGGCGGAACCGAAACTGGCCGCCCTTGTCGCTGTAGAGTTCGTAGCTCGCCATGAGGAAGAGGGGAGAGGTGAACGAGGAAAGTAAACGACCCGCGCCCGCGGGTTGATCAAACATACCATGCGCAGCGCTAGCTTCCGCCATGCCCCTCACCGATGTGCTTGCCCTCGACGACAGCCGCCGCCTGACCGGCGCGAGCCTCCTGCTCGATGCGCCCGGCGCCGTGATGGAAGTCCATCTCCCCGAGGCCCGTGCCGAGGATGCTCTCGCCGCGTGGGAACGCCACCTGCGTGCCCTCCTCGATGCGCTCGGCTGGGCCGATGCGACGCTCGCCAGCCGCCGCTATCCCGAGGGCGCCTCGCTCGCTTTCACGGCCCCGCTAGATGCGCTCTACGCCGCCACGGAGGTCAACGAAGCCGCCTGGGCCATGACCGTCGCTGAGCTAGGGGAAGAGCCTCTTCCAGAACTCCAGGCCGAAGTGGAGCGGCTGCGTGGGCTGATCGAAGAGGAACACAACCCTACCTTGCTCGAACTTGCCGACGCAGCCGCGGCGCGCGGCGTCACCTTCCTGTGGGATGACGACGACGTGTCCGTGGGGCAGGGGACAGGCGTGAAGACCTGGCCCGTGGACGACATCTACCCGCCCGATGCCATCGCGTGGGCCGACGTGCACGATGTCCCCGTGGCGCTCGTGACCGGGACCAACGGCAAGTCGACAACCGCCCGGCTCCTCGGTGCCATCCTGCGCGCCGATGGACGCACGCCGGGCGTCACCTCCACCGACCGCATCATCGTCGGTCACGACATACTCGACACGGGCGATTACTCGGGGCCGGGCGGGGCACGTACCGTCCTCCGCGATCCGCGCGTGGAGACGGCCGTGCTCGAAGTGGCACGCGGTGGGTTGCTCCGGCGTGGCCTCGGCACACCCACGGCGACGGCCGTCGCCGTGACCAACGTCGCGGACGATCACCTCGGCGATTACGGCATCGAGACGGTGGAAGGGCTGGCGCGCGTCAAGTTTGTCGTGACCAAGGCGTTGGGCGAGGGCGGCGTGTTGGTCGCCAATGCTGAGGACCCATACGTACAGCACCAGGCCCATCGGCTCAGACCCATTCTGGAAGCACAGGGTGCGACGATCTGCTGGACGGCTCTGGATCCCGACGACGAGCGTGTTGCGCTGCACCATGAACGTGGCGGAGCCGTGTGCGCCGTGGTGGACGGGCACCTCGCCTACGGACACCGCAGCGAGTGGACGCGCGTCATCGCCGTCAATGACATCCCGATCACGCTCGGCGGCGCGGCGCGCTACAACATCCGCAATGCACTCATCGCCCTCGGTCTTGCTCGAGCGCTCGGGGTATCCGACGCGGCCATTGCCAAAGGCCTGGCGGCGTTTCGAAGCGATCCCGACACGAACCCTGGCCGGGGCAACGTCTTCGAGGTCGGTGAGGCGCGCGTGTGGATGGACTTCGCCCACAACGAGCACGGCCTCAGCGCACTCAGCGAAGCCGTGTTGGCGCTTCCATCGCGGCGGCGACTCGTGCTCCTCGGGCATGCGGGTGACCGAACCGACGCCGAGATCAGCGGCCTCGCTCGGTCTGCGGCGAAGTTCGAGGCCGACAAATTCATCCTGGCCGAGTACCCGGAGCACCTGCGCGGCCGCGAGCTTGGCGACATTCCCAGGCTGCTCCGCAAGACGCTGCGCGCCGAGGGCGTGCCCGACGATGCGATCGAGGTCGCGCCTGGTCCCCTGGAGGGCACGAAGCAAGCCCTCGACTGGGCCGAACCTGGCGATCTGCTGCTACTGCTCGTCTTGAGCAAGCGCGACGAAGCGACCGCGCTGGTGCGCGAGGCCGCGGCTGGGGCACGCCACGCATGAGCCGGGCACGTCGGAAAGCGAACGCCGCTCTGCCTCGACGCGGGCTTCTGCTCGTCGGGGCCGCCGTCCTACTCGGGCTCGTCCTGCTCACGCTCTGGTTCATGCGCTCCTCCCCCGTGCCCGCCTTCGACGGGAATCACGCGCTCGCGCTGATTGAGGAGCAGGTCGCGCTCGGACCCCGCGCGCCCGGCACCGAGACCCACGACCTGTTTCCCGAATGGCTCCGCACGCGGCTCGCCCCCTACGCTGACGCGATCAACCTCCAGCCGTTCACCCACCGCGACGCCCACGATTCGACACAGGTCTGGAACGGCACCAACGTCGTGGCCTCGTTCAACCTGCAGCCGGAAGGCGGGCAGCGCATCCTCCTCGCCGCGCACTGGGACACGCGCCGCTTCGCCGACCAGGACCCCGATACGACGAGGCGCACGGAGCCCGTGCCCGGCGCCAACGACGGTGCCTCCGGCGTGGCCGTGTTGCTGGAACTGGCCCGCATCCTCGACGCCCACCCGCTCGATATCGGCGTAGACCTGATCTTCTTCGACCTCGAAGACCTCGGCGACGATCGTGCGCCCGATGCGGACTCGACGGCCCCCTTCAATCCCTTTGCGCTCGGCTCGCAGGCGTTCGTGGACGCGAATCCCAACTACCGCCCGCAGTACGGCATCCTCCTCGACATGGTCTGCGACGCCGACCTCCGCATCCCTCAGGAGGCCTACTCGCGCATCAACGCCCCGAATGTGATGGAGCGAGTCTGGGCTGCCGCCGAACGCGTCGGCGCGACGGCATTTCTCGACGAGCCCGGCGGACCCGTCGTGGACGATCACATCGCCTTTCTTCAGAACGGCGTGCCGATGATCGACCTGATCCACTACCCGTTCCCCGCGACTTGGCACACGACGAACGACGTGCCCGCCGCGTGTAGCGCCGCCAGTCTCCAGCAGGTCGGCGAGGTGCTGGTCGAGGTGCTCTACAGGGACTGAGTCAGGACGGCAGGCGGCCCGTGCGGCGGAGCAGGAGGAGGAAGAAGGGCACGCCGCAGAGCGCCGTCAGAATGCCGACAGGCAGTTCCTGTCCGGGCAGCACCGTCCGCGCTACGAGGTCGGCCCAGAGGAGGAAGAGCGCGCCCGCCGCGAAGGCGAGCGGCACCACGCGCCGGTGGCTCGCGCCGACCAGAAACCGCACGGCGTGCGGGATGATCAGCCCCACGAACCCGATGATGCCGGACGCCGCCACGAGCACGCCCGTCACCGCCGCGGCGAGCCCGATCAGCACGCGCTTGAGGCCTTCGACCGGGATGCCGAGCGAGCGAGCAGGCTCTTCGCCCGTTAGGAGGGCATCGAGCGGGCGGGCGAGGAGCAGCAGTATGAGTGTGCCGCCGAGCGCCAGCGCGACGGGGAGGCCGACGGTGCTCCACCGGGCGCCTGCCAGCGAGCCGAGGAGCCAGAACAGCACGGCCCGCATCTTCTGCGGGTCGGGCGAGGCGTACGTGACGAAGGCCGTGATGGCCGCAAGAAAGGCGGAGACGGCCACCCCTGCCAGCAGGAGACGCGCTGTCGAGAGGCGCGGACCCGTGCGTGCGACAGCAAACACGACGATGATGGCGGCCAGCGCGCCGAGGAACGCGGCGAGCGGCAGCGAAAGTGCTTTCGAGACGAGCGGCGGTAGGAAGCCGAGGTAGAACAGCGACGCGCCCGCGCTCGCCCCGCTCGACACGCCCAGCACGTACGGCTCGGCCAACGGGTTGCGTACGAGCGCCTGCATCGCCACGCCGATCACGGCCAGCCCGCCGCCGACGGCGAGGGCGAGCACCGCGCGTGGCATCCGCAGCTCCCACACAATGACCTGCACGATCCGGTCCGGCGCGCCGTCTCCGGGGCCGTGGCGGAGTGCCGTGGCGATGGTGCTCCATGCGAGGGCCTCACTGCCCCACGCCAGGGCGGCACCCAGCGACAGCAGCAGGGCCACGCTCAACCCGAGTCCGACGACGAGCGGGCGGCTCATGCGGGCGGCACCCGATCCGGGTGGAGCACGGCGGCAAGCGCCTCGATGCCATCGACGAGGCGGGGGCCGGGGCGGCTCAGCCAGTCCGGGTTCAAACCGACGACCCGGCTGTTCTGCACGGCCGGCAGCAGGCGCCACGTGGGATGCCGTTCCAGCAACTGGGCCGGATCGTAGTCGTCTCCGGCGAGCACGACGATGGTCTCCGGTGCAGCCTGCAAGACCCACTCATCGGAGAGCGTGGCGGCGCGGCCTTCGAAGGCATCGGTCAGGTTCTCGCCGCCTGCGATTCGAACCGCTTCGCTCGCGTACGAGGCTTCGCCAAACGCGTAGAGCACGTCATCGCCGATAATCAGGAGTGTGCGCGGGCGGGCGGCCCCGGCTACCCGGGATTGCACCGCCTCTACCCGCGCCTCGAAGGCCTGCGCTGCGGGCATCGCATCGGTGCCCATCAGGTCGCCGAGGGTGCGCATCGCGGCCGGGACATCGGCCACCGTGGCGAAGGTGAAGAAGTAGGTCGGCATGCCGAGGTCGGCGAGTCGGTCCGCGTCCGTGGGGCTGTTGATCTCGTCGGTGGCGAGGAGGAGATCCGGCTGGAGTACGACGAGGCCTTCGGGCTCCAGGGGGAACGTAGAGAAGCGCGGTAGGCTGTCGACCGCGGGAGGAAAATCATCGGCTTGGCTGGCTCCGGCGAGTCGGTCGCCCGCGCCTACGCCGTAGACGAGTTCGGTCAGGTTGGGTGCGAGCGAGAGGACGCGCGACGGACGCATCGGCACCGTGACGGTACGGCCCAGCGCGTCGGTCACATCAATGGTAAGAGGGATCGGCGCTTCTTCAGCTACGTCTGTGGTATCCGGTGGTGACTGGCAGGCACAGGCTCCGCCGAGGAGGGCGAGCAGGACGGATTCCAAGAGGAAGCGAGAGCGCAACACGGTGCGGTAGATGTGTAACGTCGCGGACGTTTCGTTCCGTAACTTACGCTGCGGTCGCGCCCTGTGTGGACGGCCTCCTCTTGCCGCTATGCGCTACGCCTTTATCCTCAACCCTGCTGCTCAGAGCGGCCGTGCTGGTCGGCGGCGGCGTGCGCTTGAAGCCGCGCTGCGGGCGAAGGATGTGGACTTCACCATCACTGAGACCGAGGCGCCGGGGCATGCCGAGCGCCTCGCCCGAGCAGTGGCGCAGTCGGCCGAGGTCATCGTGGCGGTCGGCGGGGATGGGACGAATCAGGAGGTGGCGCGCGGCGTCCACGGCACTGGCGCGACGATGGGGGTGCTGCCCCTCGGCACCGGCAACGACTTCGCCCACGCCGTCGGGATGCCGGACGATTTGCAGGCGGCGGTGTCGGCCTTGCTGACCGCGGACGCGGTGCCGGTGGATCTAGGCCGCGTGCGCTGGCAGGAGCGCGCCGACGGCGGCGACCTCGTCACACACGAGGCCTTCTTTACCAACTGCATCGGGGCAGGCTTTGATGCCCTCGCAGCAGTCTGGGCGCGTCGGTACAAGCGCCTCGGCGGACGCACAGCCTACGTCGCGGCCGTGCTCCGGGCGCTCTGGCAGTGGCGGCAACCCGACATGCACGTCGAGATCCGCGCCTCGATGACGACCGACGGCCGACGGTCGGCCGCTGCTGAAGTGGCCGTATCCGCTGCAGCCGACCAGGTCAACGGACCACCGTCTACCGTCCACCGTGCACCGTCCACCGTCGACCCCATCGGGCTTGCTCCCGACGAGGGCACGCTGCTGCACGAAGGCGGGCTCTTCCTCGTCGAGTTGTGCAATGGCTTCTCCGTCGGTGGTGGGTTGTTGCTCACGCCGGATGCTCAGGTGGATGATGGTCTGTTCGATCTCTGCCTCGTGGAGCACGTGACCACGCGCCGTGCGTTGCGGCTGTTGCCGAAGACTTTCTCCGGCGGACACATCGGCGAACCCGAAGTGGTCATGGACCGCGTCCGCCGTCTCACCGTTCGCTCCTCGGTGCCGCTGCCCATGCAAGCCGATGGCGAAGTGCTCTCCAACGGCGCCCACGCGTTTGATGTGGCGGTGCTGCCGGGTGCGCTGTCCTTCCGCGCTCCCAAACTTCGCCATTCGTCCGCCTGAGCTACGCGCGAACGAAGTCTGTTCTGCATCGTACCTATTCGCCTCCTCACGCCCCGTCCCCCATGAGTCAGAAACGCATTTTCATCGTAGACGACGACCCCAAGATCGGGGAGTTATTCGCCACCGTGCTCCAGCGCGATGGCTACCTCGCCCAGGCCTTCGTCAGCGCGTCCGACATGCTGGAGCAACTCGACGCCGGGACAGTGCCCGATCTCATCCTCACCGACCTGATGATGCCCGAGATCACCGGCATCCAGCTCATCGAGGAACTCCGCGACCGCGACCTGACGCTGCCCATCATCATCATGACGGCGCACTCGTCGGTGCAGACCGCCGTGGAGGCGATGCGGCTCGGGGCCTTCCACTACCTCCAGAAGCCGGTCAACCTGGAGGAGATGCGCACGCTGCTCGCGAAGGCGCTCGACCTCTACGCCGACAAGGCCGAGTTGCAGGAGATCAAGAAGGAGCGCAAGCAGAAGCACTCGGTCGCCAAGATCATCGGGTCGAGCCCCGAGATCGAAGAAATCCGGGAGACCATTCAGACGCTCAAAGACATCCCGAACACCATCGTCCTGATCCGGGGCGAGACCGGCACGGGCAAGAACCTCGTCGCGCAGACGCTCCACTATTCCGCGAAGCACAGCGGGCGCTTCATGGAGATCAACTGCGCCGCGCTCCCCGACAACCTGCTCGAATCCGAACTCTTCGGTTACGAAAAGGGCGCCTTCACCGACGCCCGCGCCTCCAAGATGGGCCTGCTCGAAATCGCCGACGGCGGCACGGTCTTCCTCGATGAGATCGACTCGATGAGCCTCGCGTTGCAGGCCAAGCTGCTCTCGTTTCTCGAGAGCCGGACGTTCCGTCGCCTCGGCGGTGTGGACGATGTTCGAGTGACCACACGCATCATCTGCGCGACGAACGCGCCGCTCGAAGAGCGCATCGGCGAGAAGAAATTCCGTAAGGACCTCTTCTTCCGCATCAACGTCGTCTCCATCAAGCTGCCCGCGCTCCGGCAGATGGGCAAGGACACGCTACTCATCGCCACGGAAGTGGCCAAGAGCTACGCGACAGACTTTAACAAGGAGTTCGAGGGCTTTACCGAAGCTGCCGAGGACAAGCTGCTGGCGCACGACTGGCCGGGCAACGTCCGCGAGCTGCGCAACGTGCTCGAACGCGCACTCATCTTCGCCAAGAGCCCGCTGCTGGACGCAAAAGACCTCGTGCTGCTCAAGACGGAAGGCTTCGAGCCGGAGAGCGCCGACGGCTACTTCCGGTATCGTTCGGGTGGGACGCTCGAAGACCTGGAGTACGAGTACATCAAGCACATCCTCTCCACCAAGAAGACCTCCTACGCGGAGGTGGCGCGCCTGCTGGGCATCTCGAAGAAGACGCTCTGGGAGAAGCGCAAGAAGTTCAACCTCGACGAGGAAGTCGAGGAGATGACGAGTTGAGTTATATGGTGCCGCTTCGGGGTTGAAGGTTGTTTGCCTCGAACCGTTGCTGCGTAACTCTTCACCCTGAAGCCATCCAACCTTGAACCAGACGGACCGACAACTCCTCCGCACAGCGCTCGACCGCGAGTTCAGCAACGACGCTGCATGCGGCTGCGATGCGGCTACCGAGCAGGCGCTCGAGCGGCTCGTCGGTGCTGGAGCGGGTCGCCTGGGGCTGCGCGCCGACCGGCTGCCGAACGATCCGGTAGCGGTCAACGCCTGCCTGCTGGCGCCGCCACTCGCGCGGCTGATCGACCACACGGTGCTCAAGCCGGAGACGACGGCTGACACCATTCGTGACCTATGCGCAGAGGCGCGCGAACACTGCTTCGCTAGCGTCTGTGTGAGCCCCGTCTGGGTCCCGCTCGCCGCCGAGGCCTTGAGCGGCGCCACGTCGCTCGTCTGCACGGTGATTGGCTTCCCGCACGGTGCCAACCGTACGCCCGTCAAGGCGTTTGAGACCGAGATCGCCGTCCGCGACGGGGCCTCCGAGATCGACATGGTTGTTGGCATCGGGCGGGTCAAGAGCCGCCGCTACGACGAGGTCGAGGCCGACATCCGAGCTGTCGTGGAGGCGGCGCAGGGGCGCACCGTCAAGGTGATCCTGGAGACCGCGCTCCTGACCGATGAGGAAAAAGTGATTGCGTGCGTGTTGAGCCAGAACGCCGGGGCTGACTTCGTCAAGACCTCGACGGGGTTCGCCTCGCACGGCGCCAAGCCGGAGGACGTGGCGCTGATGCGCCGGGTCGTCGGTGACCGGATGGGCGTGAAGGCCTCCGGCGGCATTCGCTCGGCCGAGGACGCCTTTGAGATGGTGGAGCACGGCGCTACGCGGCTCGGCGCGAGCGCCGGCGTGGCTATTTTGAAAGGCCTCGCCGCCGACACCGACTACTGATCCCGATGCGACTCCGGCTGCTTCCGCTCCTTGCCTTCCTCGCGCTCGCCGCCTGTACCGGTCCGGCAGGGCCGTCGGG
>JABDIZ010000420.1 GCA_013003465.1 Rhodothermaceae bacterium | reverse complement strand
CATGTACTGGACGCTGGAGCTTGCTGCGTACCTCGAGGACGCTCCCTGGCCGGCCACCAAGGACGAACTCATCGATTACGCCGACCGAACCGGCGCCCCCGCGGAGGTCATTCAGAACCTCGAAGAGATGGAAGACGACGGCGAACCGTACGAGAACATCGAAGAGGTCTGGCCGGACTTTCCGACGGCCAACGAGGATTTCTACTACGAAGACGAATAGCCTGGCCGCACGCCGACTAGGCCGAGGCCTTGGAGCGGGCCGTCGCTCTATGATCCGCTGGACGCCGCGCCGGAATGCTGTGCTCCACCATGGGGTGAGTCTGGTGCTAGCGCTGCTGCTGATCCCGGCGGTCTTGGGGCAGGCGCCCGAGGCGGCAGTGGACACGGTAGGTACGCCGCGCCTCGTGGAAGTCCGGCTGATCGGGGATCGGCTGCCGACGCTCACGCGGCAGGAACTGCGGGACCAACTGCGTACGCGGCCTAACCGCCGCTTCCTCGGCATTCCCGGCGTGACCCCGGCGCTGTGGATTTACCGGCTCGGTGGCGGAGGAGAAGGCGCCGTAGCCCGAAGCCTGCGCCGTGCGGGCGAGCCCCCGACCTTCTACGAGGCCCCGGTGGTGCAGGCGGATGCCGAGCGCCTTATGAGCTTGTTCCGGCAGGAGGGCTTCCGCGCCGCGGTCGTAGCCACGCGCATCGACACACTGGCCGTGCCTGAGGACGCCCCACCTCGCCTGCGTGTGACCTTCGATGTGACGGCAGGCCCGCCGACCTACCTGCGGTCGGTGCGCTACGAAGGCATCGACGCGTTGACCCGCGAGGAACGCGAGGCCCTGGTGGAGTCCACTACCCTGAGCCTCCAGCCAGACAAGGCCGGGACGCTTCGCTTTCGGGCCAAAGGGCATCGCTTCTCCGAGCGAGAGTTGCTCGGCGAACGCCGCGCTGTGATCGACTTCTTGCGCGCGCGCGGTTTTGCTCGCGTCACGCGCGACTCGGTGCGGGCCGTCATCTTTGGGATGCCCGATGGCGCCGTCAACGGAGTACCTCCGGATTCGGTGGATGTGGCGTTTCGAATCCGGCCCGGCTCGCGCTTCCGCTTCGGCGATCTCAGCGTAGTCGTTTCTGGGACGGAAGTGGAGGCGCCTACGCGGACAGACACCATGGCCGTCGGGGACGGCCTCGTGACGACGCGCATCGCAGGCGAAAGCCGGGTTTCACCGAATTTGTTGCGCCGTTCGTTGCGGGTGGAGCCTGGGCAGCCGTACGACCAGGAGGCGCTCCTCGAGACGAAGCGCCGTCTGGAGCGCACGGGCCTCTTTGCCTTTTCGGAGATCGTGTCCCTAGCACCGGATACGGCCGATGCCGGGCTGCCGCGTCTTCCGCATCGCATTACGCTCCGCACGCGGAAGCGCCACAGCGTGCGCCTCGAAGGGTTTGTGCTGCAACGCACGGGTTTGCTGGGCACCGAGACGGAAGAACTCGCCCTCGGCGCTGGAGCCTCGTATCGGACGCTCAATCTGTTCGGCGGCGGCGAGGTGCTGACGCTCCGCACAACCGGCTCCGTCGCTGGCGATTTCGCAGCCGGCTTCCCCACGGCGCAAGCAGAGATTGGAGCGACGCTGACGGCGCCTCGGCTGGTCGTGCCCTTCGGCGGGCTGGAACAGGTACTGCGCCCGTACGATGCGCGAACGCGCCTGGCGCTGGGTTTTCTGACGGCGCGGCGCCAGGCGCTCGGGGTCATCGTGCGCGGACGGGCCTCCCTGGGATTCCGTCTCGAAGTCCAGCACACGCCCTCCCTCACCTCCTTGATGGACCTCGTGGACTTCGGGCTGAGCGACCCCGACACGCTTGACGGCTTCTCCGCGCGCTTCCTCTCCTTTGTGGACGATCCGGTCACGCGTCGGTTCATCCTGGAGGACTACACGAGCCCACAAATCAACAACGCGGTGCGCTATACGATCCGCAACGTGACCGCCGATCCATTCCGCCGTGCTCGTGGCCATGCCGTGGAAGCCGCCATCGAGACTGGGGGCCAGGTCTCGGCTCTGCTCGACCGCTTCGTATTCACCCCCGATAGCATCGAAGGCTCACTCCCCGGCTTGCCGCTGTTCGGCGGGGATGCCTCGAACCGGCTCGAGTACCGGCCCTACCTACGGGCCCAACTCGATGCGCGACGCTATCTGCCGCGTGGCCGCACCACGCTCGCGCTTAAGATCATTGTGGGGGTCGCGCATCCGATAGGGGAGACGCCCGTGGTGCCGTTTGATCGGCGCTTCTATGCCGGGGGCGCGTCCAGCGTCCGCGGCTGGCGACTGCGCACACTCGGTCCCGGCGCGGTGGACGCCGACGGCGCCTTCGTGCAGGGCGGCGAGGTGAAGCTGGAGGTGAGCGGGGAGCTGCGCTACGTCGTGTTACGCAACGTGCTCAGCGCCAACTGGCAAGTTGTGACCTTCGCCGATGCAGGCAACACGTGGTTCGGTCCGCGCAACCCCGGCGAGGAGGCCGGGCAGTTCCGTTTCGACCGGTTCTATCGCGAACTTGGTCTCGGTGCCGGGACTGGTTTGCGCATCGGCTGGGACTACCTCATCCTACGGTTCGACCTGGCTTGGCAGGTCCGCTCGCCCATCCCCGAACAGTCGCTGTTTCCCGAGGGTCTCGATCGGCCCCTCTTGCATTTCGGGATCGGTCAGGCCTTCTGAAACAGAAAAAGCCCGAGGCGCCACGACGGACGGGATGTCGGTCGTGACGCCTCGGGCAGGCGGTGCAGCCAGAGAATTAGCAGTCGGCGTCGAGATGCTCGTAGGCGTACGCAAACGAGCCCAGCGCGTCATCAATGAACCGGCGGGCCGCGCGGTCAGCCGACTCGGCCGAGCCGAAGTCAGCAGCGGACTGATGCAGCGTGGCGCCGAGGTGGTTAATCATATAGCGGAACGATTGAGGGCCAAAGCGGCCTTCGGCGCGAGCAACACGAAACTGGAAGCCGCGGTGCTGGAAGACCAGATTGATCGGGACCGGGCGGAGCGTGCGCGGAGCGAGGGGAGAGGCAGGAACAGACATTCGAGTGGGGGGACGAAGTCGAGGAGACACTCAGTACATCGTCAAGCACGGCTCCAGGATTGCCTGAAGCGCTCAGAGAAGGGGGATTGGCACGCGAACGCGCCGGATTCCGTCGCCAAACTCGGCACCGCGGGTGTCCAGAATCGTGTTGAGACAGCGGATCTCGAAATGTGACGAGGGCCATGCCCCAGAATAGGACACAGCCCTCGCCAGTCGAGGATCACGAGGGCGGGAGTCAGGCAGCCACGTCTTCCAGCGCCGCTTCCCCGCCGCCTCGCAGGTCATGGACGAGGACGAGCGAGCGCTCGGCGACACCGTGGAACTGGTGCACGTCATGCACGATGCCGGCGACAAGGTCCTCCGTCCCTGCAAGGTGGCCAGCGCGCGCGTGCTGTTCCAGATCGGCGCAGCGCGCGGCCAGATCGGTTGCGCCCAGGATGCCGCTGGATGACTTCAGCTTGTGGACGGCTTTGCTCACGATGGTGGCATCGCCCTGCGCGTGGCCTTCCACAATCTGGTTCAGTAGGAGGTGGTCGGCGCGGAGGTAGCTGGTGAGAACCTCCTCAACGAAGCCCATGTCGTCCACGCCGGTGAGCGTGCGCAGGTGAGCGTGGATAGCGCGGGCGCGTGTTTCCACTTCAGTCGAGTCCAGCGCGGGTGGCGGGGCGGTCGGTTCGGGTTCCCGTGCAGGCTCCGGCTCGGGAGCCGCTTCTCCTTCAGCCTGGGTAGGCTCAATGATTGAGGTGATGACCGGGGCACTGGGCGGCAGCGCAAAGGCTGACGGCGGTGCAGCAGCAGCCTCTGGCTCGGTAGCGGGCGCGGGTTCAGCCGCGGGCGTCTCCGCAGAACGGGGGTCCAGATCAGCCGGTACGGCTTCCAGCGGCGCGATCGGCCGGTCTTCTTCCACGGGCTCGGAGGGCGGTGCTGCGGGCGCTACCGGCGGTGGCGCCATCGGCATCGCCGGAGGTGCCGCGGCCGGGGGCATCGCGGGCTCAGAGACGGGGGGTGTGGACGGTTCCGGTGCGGTCGGGGCTTCTGCGGCTGGGGCTTCGGCCTCTTCCGGCTTCGGCGCAGCCTTCGGCCCGATCAAGGAGTTGAGATCGAGGGAGCGCGCCGTGCGTTCGGTGGGAGAGACGACTACCGGTGGAGGCTCGGGCTCCTTGGCTTCTTCCTGCGGACGCCGGTTGAGCGCGATCTGCGCGCAGCGGTCGAGCACCGTCGCGAGGTCTTCGTGGCGGACGGGTTTCGGCAGATAGTCGTCCATGCCTGCGTCGAGGCAGCGCTCGCGGTCGCCCTGCATCGCGTTGGCCGTCATCGCGACGATGCGGGGGCGCTTCTCGCGCGGCATACGCTGTCGGATGTGGCGGGTCGCTTCGAGCCCGTCCATCTCCGGCATCTGCACATCCATCAGGACCACGTCGTAGTCGGCCAGTTCGAGGGCTTGCAGCACCTCATGGCCGTTGGCTGCCACAACGGCGTTGTAGCCAAAGCCTTTCAGAATACCGAGGGCAACCTTCTGGTTGACGGCGTTGTCCTCGGCGAGGAGGATGCGCAGTGGCGGCCGCTCCGGCTCCTGCACCGTGGGTGGGGCAATCTTGGCCGAGGCGGGTTCCTCTGTTTCGGGCTGGAGGAACGGGGAGACGAACGCCTCGGACTCCTCCGCGGGGGCCTCGTTGCCTTCCCAGTACGCCGAAGGCTCCAGCGGAAGGTCGGGGGCGAACTCGCTGGGGGCCGATGGGTGCGGCGCCGTCCAATCCGGCGGCATCTGGCGGATCCGCTCCTGCGTGCTGGCGGCCGTGAGCAGCACCTCATAGAGTTGCGTCTGCTTGATCGGCTTGGTCAGCACGGCATCGAGGACGCCGCCAGCGCGCACGCGATGGCCGATCGAGGAGAGCATGATGAGCGGGTGCTCGCGGACCGACGGGCGGGCCCGTAACTCTTCGGCGAGCTCCAACCCGTCCATCTCGGGCATCTGCATGTCAAGCAGCGCCATGTCGTATTCGTTGCCGCGTTCGAGCCAGTCGAGGGCTTCGGGGCCCGAGGCGCACGAGGTGGGGATCATGCCCCAGTTCTGCGTCTGCTTGTAGAGGATCTTGCGGTTGGTCTCGTTGTCGTCCACGATGAGCACGCGCTTGCCTTCAAGTACGGGCTGCACGCCCCGGAGCGACTCGCGCTCCGGCATCTCAGCCTCATTGACGAGCACGGTGAAGAAAAACGTCGAGCCGACGCCCAACTGGCTCTCGACCCACATCGTCCCGCCCATCAATTCGGCGAGGCGGCGGCTGATGGCGAGCCCGAGGCCGGTACCGCCGTACTTGCGCGTCGTGGACGAGTCGATCTGGCTGAACGACTGGAAGAGGCGGTCGAGGCGCTCTGCGGGGATGCCGATGCCCGTGTCGCGGACGCTGAATTCCAACTCGTGGACCTTCTGGCCGCCCGTGCCGCGCACCGATTTGCTCTCGACGCCGATGACGACCTCGCCCTGCTCGGTGAACTTGACGGCGTTGCCCAGCAGGTTGACGAGCACCTGGCGCAGGCGCGTCACATCACCCAGAACGGCCTCCGGCACGTCGTCGCCGATAGTGTAGGCCAGTTCGAGCTGCTTCTCGGCCGCCTTCTGGGTGAGCAGGTCGAGCGCTTCCTCGAAGCACTGCCGCAGTTCGAACGGCTGCTCTTCGAGCTCGATCTTGTCAGCCTCGATCTTCGAGAAGTCGAGGATGTCGTTGATGATGGTGAGCAGGCTCTCGCCCGAGACGCGGATAGTATCAACGTAGTCGCGCTGCTCGTCGGTGAGTTCCGTATCGGAGAGTAGGCTCGTCATCCCGATCACGCCATTCATCGGCGTGCGGATCTCGTGACTCATCGTGGCGAGGAACTCGCTCTTGGCCTTGGCTGCCACCGACGAGGCTTCCATCGCCTCGCGCAGCGAATCCACCATCTCCAGGCGGGAGCGCAGCACGAAGTAGCCGAGCACTGCGATGGCGCTGAGCGTGGCGAGGTACGTCGTCCGCGAGATCTCGGGCGCCTCCACGGCGAAGGCTACGACGGTCGTCGCAGTCACGACAATCGCGGAATACCACGCCAGATGGCTCGGGCGGCGGAAACCGACGGAGCAGCCGAAGATGACCAGCATCATCCCGAACGTGGTGTTGACCGAGAGCTCGTTCAGGTACGTCAGCCAGACCTGCCACGCCGAGACGAGGTAGAACAGCGAGTAGATGCCGACGAGCGCGTTCTTCTTGAACCAGTCGCTCAGGAACGACAGCGCGACGAGCGAGAGGCAGGCCAGGCCAATGCCGAGGCGGAACCAGATCGGGTCGGCGATGCTCGGCTCGGCCACGCGGTAGAGCGGGCCAAAGGCAATCACCACGATGCCGCCCACGAGCAGCAGCACCCGGTACAGCTTGAGGTTGAGCGGAGCCGGGGAAGTAGGCATCAGAAAAGGAGGCTGGCGGAAACAACGCGGCGCTTAGCCTCCAATCCGGCGGGTAATATTTACCGTGCCAGGCGCATTGCGAACCGGCGCCTCTGCCGAGACGCAGGCCTACGCGGCGCTTAAACGGGGCGGATTGCCGCGTTTGCACACCCGACAAAAGGCGCGCCGGAGTGGGTGACGCCCGTAGGGGGATTCGGTGCGCACCGTATCTTCGGACCCGTTCTGTAGCGAGGTACCCCTACCTCGTCGCTCCTCATCCCCTCGGCCTCGGTCCCCGATGCCCTCGCTTCTCGACCGTCTCCCGCCTGCACTCGCTCAGCGTGCCCGCGCAGTGCTCCAGCAGCCTGAGCATCCGCGCCGTGCGCAGATCGCCGATCTGCTGGGGACGACGGCGCTCTTCGCTCGGTTCGCGCGTCCGGCGCTGCTGGCGCTGGCGGATCTCGTGCATGAGCGGCGGTATGCGCAGGGCGAGACCCTGTACGCGCAAGGGGATCCGGCGGTCGGGCTTTACATCGTGCAGGAGGGCGTGCTGCGGCTCTGCGCTGAGGGCACGGAAGACGAACTGAGTCGGGAAGGGCCAGGAGCCGTCATCGGCGAGACAGCGCTGCTCGGCGACTTCCGCCGTACCGAAACGGCCGAGGCGCTTCATGAGACCGGGGTGCTTGGGCTCTTTCGCACCGACTTCCGCACCTTCCTCAAACGTGAGCCCAAGGTAGGCCTGATGACCATCGTCGCCATAGGCCAGCGCCTGGCCGCCCGCGACGAGCTACTTCGCCGAACGCTTCGGGAGGCGCATCAGCAGATGCCGGGGTTTGCCTCCACGCAGCCCTCCGATCCAGCCCTGCTGCTTGGCTAGGCGGCGGCGGTGAAGGTTCTACGGGGACGGAACGCGGCGCCGTTCTGCGCTTCAGACAGCTCTATGGAAACGCCCAACTCTGCCCCGCCCACTCGGCCGCGCCTCAAGCGCGGCGCCGAGATCGAACTGACCCTGGAAAAATTCGCCGACCGCGGCAAGTCGCTCGCGCGGCTCGACGGCTACGTCGTCTTCGTGGCGGGCGCCGTACCGGGCGACCGCGTCCGCGCGAAGGTGTTCAAGCGGAAGAAATCGTTCGCCGAGGCGCGGCTGTTGGAGGTGCTAGAGCCGAGCGACCTGCGGACGGAGCCGCGCTGCGAGTACTTCGCGGCCTGCGGCGGCTGCAAGTGGCAGCATGTGGAGTACGAGGCGCAACTCGATATGAAGCAGCAGGCGGTCGCCGAAGCGCTGGCGCACACCGGCGGGCTCGATCTGGAGGCCCTCGGCGTGGAGGTGCGTCCGACGCTCGGCGCGGAAGACACGAGCGGCATCTACTTCTACCGCAACAAGATGGAGTTCTCCTTCGCCGCGCAGCGCTGGCTGACCGACTGGGAGATCGCCTCCGGCGAGACGCTCGACAAGACCTTCGCCCTCGGCCTGCACGTGCCCGGCCGCTTCGACAAGGTGCTCGACCTCAAGGCCTGCTACCTCCAGTCCGAGTGGAGCGCGCGGCTTGTCAACGGCGTCCGGGCCTTCGCGAAGGAGCACGGCTGGGAGCCCTGGCACGCGCGCAACCACACAGGTTTCCTGCGCCACCTTGTCATTCGCACGCCTGCCCACACCGACGAGCGCATGGTCGTGCTTGTCACGAACGGCTACGACGCTGAGCGGATGGCGGCGTTTTCAGACTGGCTCCGTGCGGACTTCCCCGAGGTCACGACACTCATCAATACCGTCAACACGGGCGTCGCGCAGACGGCCTATGGCGAGGCGATGCACACCGTCTTCGGCTCCGGCGTCGTGCACGACCGGATGGGCGACTACACCTTCGAGATCGCGCCCAACGCCTTCTTCCAGACCAACACCAAGCAGGCTGAGCGCCTCTATGACGTAGTCGTTGAGTTCGCTGACTTCAAGCCGGACGACCTCGTTTACGATCTCTACTGCGGAGCAGGTACCATTTCGCTCACCGTCGCCAACCAGGTGAAGCGTGTCGTGGGTGTCGAGCTGATAGAGGAAGCTGTCCAGAACGCTCGAGCGAACGCTGAAGCCAACGGCGTCGACAACTGCACCTTCGTCGCGGGCGACATGCTGGAGCTGTTCACGCCCGCCTTCGTCGAAGAACACAGACACCCGGACGTGCTGATCATCGACCCGCCGCGTGCCGGGATGCATCCGAAGGTGGTGGAGCAGGTCGCCGCGTTGCGCCCTGAGCGGATCGTCTACGTAAGCTGCAACCCGCAGACGCAGGCGATGGATCTCAAGCGGCTCATGGACACCACCGCGGCAGGCTACCGCATCGAGGCGATCCAGCCCGTGGATCTCTTCCCCCACACGCACCACATCGAGAACGTAATCAAGCTCGTCCCGGCGTGAAGGCGTTTGTAACCGGCGGGACGGGATTCGTCGGCAGCCACCTCGTGGAAGCACTGCTGGCGAAGGGTTACGAGGTGCACGCCCTCGTTCGCAACGATCCTAAATGGCTCAGCGGCCTCAATGTGGCGTTCTTCCACGGCGATCTCTTCGAGGAGCGAGCGCTTCGGGAAGCGATGGACGGTGTGGATGTCGCCTACCACGTCGCGGGCCTGAC
>JABDIZ010000413.1 GCA_013003465.1 Rhodothermaceae bacterium | reverse complement strand
CTTCGAGACCATGTGCCAGTAGACACAGCCGAGACCTTCGTACCCGAAAAACGTGCCCGAGCGGCCCGTGTACGAGTGATGATCGAAGAGCGTCTCGAACAGTTCCACCACCGCTTCGCCCTCGGCGTCGATGGCCTGTGCATACCCCGCTTCGCGCAGGGCGTCGAGCGCGTCGCGGACGTCGTGCTTGTTGCGGAACGTGCCGTTGAAATGATAGCCGCCCTCGGCATCGCGCATCACCAGCCGCCGGTCGCCCGTGGAGATGAGCGTCCGGAGTAGGTTCGACTGCTCGACGTGCTCGGCCGGGATCTGGTTCTTCTCCATGAAGCGCGGCAGCCGCCGGTCCGGGTAGAGGAGGTAGCTGTTCTGGTCCTCGCGGTAGAGCGCGCTCGCCTTCAGCGCCCTCAGCAGCGACACCGCCTCCGCGCCGCTGAGCACATGGGCACTCAGCACGGCCACCTGCCCCTCCAACATCTCATAGAGCGGACGGATCACCACGCCCTCGCCCTCCACGGACATCAGGTTGTACGCGTGGTACAGCCCGTCGGGCCGCCGGTTGGCGCGGATGGTGTGGTCGATGAAGGTCAGCGAGCGCTCGCAGAATGCCACGAGGTCATCGCGGCGGACGGACTTTTTCGTGCCCGAGAAGCCTGCGTATATCCGCGCGCGGTAGTCGCTGCCCGCCGTGCCGAGGGCGTCCAGGACAGTGCGGCGGTCGGCGTCGGCGAGGGGGCCGGTGAGGAGCGCCTCGTGCCGGGCAAACGCCGCGGCCAGGGCGTCGAACAGGTCGGCCACTTCTTCGGAGAGCGCGACGGTCTCGGGCAGTTCGGCGAAGAGATCGGCGGCGAAGCGCTGAAAACGGCGGAGGTAATACAGCGTCACCATCGACACGCCATAGCCGACGAGCGCGTTGTTGGCGTCGTTCCACTCGGGGCGCTGCGTGTTCATCCAGATGCCACCCTCGGGGATGAAGTTCGAGAGCTTCGCCAGCATCGACACGAGCACCTTCTCGGTCAGGTTGACGAGGTAGACCGCGCCGTCGCCGTCTTCCAAGAGCTTGCCATCGGCCCCGACGGCGGCCACGCGCTCGGCGATGGCTTCATCGAGCGCCGCATCGAAGTCGATGGTGTCGTGCGGATTGCGCAGGAGCGCGTCGTACGGCTTGATCCGGTACGGCACATTCGCGTACGAGAAGAGCGGACGGGTGAGGAGTTGCGTCAGCTTCCTCGGGTTGTGGGCTTTCGAGATTTCGAGGAGCTTGAGCAGGTAGATGATCTGATGATCGCCCCAGTAGCCGATGTACGACCACGGATCGTGCGGCTCGAAGACCTCCCAGTCGATGCCGTCGCGGGTGATGCGGTAGGGGTTGTACCCGTCGGCCGTGGAGGCGTTGACGAACGTGGCGATCATGCTCTCCACATAGCCGGGATACGAGCAGCTTAGCGCCTCCCAGTTCTGGAAGATGTCGCGCCAGTTGCCCTGGTAGCTCAGGTTGACCGAGCCATCCTCATTG
>JABDIZ010000403.1 GCA_013003465.1 Rhodothermaceae bacterium | reverse complement strand
CGGGGCCGACGAGGGTGAGGGCCAGGAGCAGAGCGAGGCGGCGCATGTACGAGAGCGGGTAAGAAGGGATGCCCGAAGCTACGAGCCCGCACGGTGCTAAGAAAGCCGCATCGTGCGCCCGGCTGCGCGATGGCTCTATCTTCTGCCTCAGCTTTTCTTCCCGCTGCTCCGGCAGCCCTAGCCCGTTTGTGCATGCCCCGCTACGCCAACCTCGACGAAGTCATGGCCTCCTATTCGGAGCGCTTCCGCCCGGACAAAGCCGAAGGCGTCGATGCCAGCGTCCAGATGAACCTCACCGGCGACAACGCCCGTCAGGTGGCGCTTCATGTCCGCAACCAGGAAATGACCCTCGAAGAAGGCGTGACGGTCAACGACCCGACGCTGTCCGTCACGGCCGATGCCGACGACTGGCTTGCCGTCGAAAACGGCCAACTCAACCCCATGATGGCGATGATGCAGGGCAAAGTGAAGCTCAAGGGCTCCATGCCCTTCGCCATGAAATTCCTGGCGCTCTTCGGCTTCGCCGGCTGAGCGCTTTTCGGTCCCCTCCGCAACTGCCTCCTACTATGCGTCCCACACGATTCCGCCGCGTCCTCATCACGGCCCTGCTCGGCCTCCTCCTGCTGCCCTTCGCACCTGGCTGCGACACCGGCGGCAGCGATATCGAAACCAGCGTCACGGTGATGACGCGCAACCTCTACCTCGGCGGCGACCTCTTCCTGTTGCTCCAGGCACAAGACGCGACCCAGGTGCCCGCGCTTGTGCAGCAGCTCTACTTCGGAAGCGTCGTTACGAGCGACATCCCGGCCCGCATGGCCGCCGTCGCCGACGAGATCGAGGCCAACGACCCCGATCTCGTGGGGCTTCAGGAAGTCACGCTCTACCGCACGCAGTCGCCGAGCGACTATGTGACGGGCACGACGGCGCCCAACGCCACCACGGTTTCGTTCGACTTCCTCCAGATCCTGCTCGACGCCCTCGCCGACCGTGGCCTCAACTACACGGTCGTCGCCACGAACGAGAATGCGGATGTAGAGCTGCCTGCCACGGCGAACGGCACCTCCTTCACGGACATCCGCCTCACAGACCGCGACGTGATCCTGGCGCGCTCGGGCCTGACCACGAGCAACGTCACCGAGCAGAACTTCGCCATCAACGCCTCCATCCCCATCGGCGGCACCGATTTCGAGTTTACGCGCGGCTACAGCACCGCCGAGGTGATGAAGGAGGGCGTCTCCTTTACCTTCGGCAACGCGCACCTCGAAGTGGGCGGCCCGGCCGCGGTGGCGCAGGCGGCGCAGGCCCGCGCGCTCGTCGCTGCGCTCGGGGACACGAACCCCCTCATCCTCCTGGGCGACTTCAACTCCGGCCCCGACAACACGGGCGCCGATCTCGAGGCGTATAACGCGCTGACCGGAGCCTTCTCGGATGCGTGGAGCGTCTTCCGTCCCAATGATGACGGACCGACCTGCTGCGAAGCGGCCGACCTCCGCAATGACACCTCGGAGCTCGATACCCGGATCGACTTGGTCCTGTACGATGGCGACATCACACCGACGGCTATCGGGCGAGTCGGGGAGGAACCGGCCGACCAGACGCCCAGCGGCCTCTGGCCGAGTGACCACGCCGGGGTGGTCGCTACCCTCACCGTCCGCAACTAAGTGCATCGCGGGGTGGGCCTCAGGCCCGCCCCGCTGCCTTTCGTGCTGTGCTGATTCGCACCGTCCGCATGACCTTCCGGCCGGACCGGCTGGACGACTTCCTGGCGATCTTCCAGGCGTCGGCCCCGCACATCCGCGCGACGGAGGGCTGCCAGCACCTCGTGCTCTGGCAGGACACGCGCTACCCCAACATCCTCAGCACCTACAGCCACTGGACCGGCGAAGCTGCGCTGAATCGGTACCGCGAGAGCGACCTGTTCCGCACGACGTGGGCACAGACGAAACCGCTCTTCGCCGCTCCACCCGTCGCGCACAGCCAGCAGGTGCTCAGTGAGGTGGACCCGGCAGGCTGACGCATTCAGCCCAGGGCTAGGCGGAGTCCGATGCGCACGGTACGCCCCGGCGCAGGGAGCCCGATCTGCGGGAAGTAGACCGTGTCGAACACGTTGTCGATGCGGCCGAACACCTCGCCCGCTACACCGCGCTGGGGCAACAGCAGCCGGTACCCTGCGCGCAGATTGAGGCGGAACGACGGATCGAGGCGCGTCAGCCCATCGGTGACGGCGGAGTAGGCGACGCCCGTGACGAGCGCCTCGGCGGTGGCGAGCAGCCCCCGCGCAGGCCGACGGCTCACGGCGACGCGCCCGAGGGCATTCGGCGTCTCGGTCAGGCGCAACCCCGTCTCCTCATCGGTGAAGCCGCGGACGTGGAGGAGCGTCAGGTGCCCGTCCACCCGGAGCGCAGCGGACAACCGCGCGGCCCCGGCCACCTCGACGCCGAAGGCTCGGCTCCCGCCCAGGTTGACGCGCTCGCGCAACCCATCGGGCCGGACGGCCACCTCGATGGTTTCGGTGACGCGGCGCGCGAATACGGTTGCAGAACCCTGCCACGCTGCCGTCGAACCGTGGAGCCCCACGTCGAGCAGCCACGCCGCCTCGGGCCGCAGGTCGGGGTTGGGCGCAAAGCGGCCCAGCGCGTCGTCGTAGCGTTCCCGCATGGACGGAAAGCGGGTCCGCCGACCCATCGACAGCCGGGCAACCAGTCCATCGGCTATGTCGAGCGTGGCCCCGCTCGTGAGGGCGAGCGCCGTCAGCGGATCGGGCGAGGCGAAGGCTCCCGCCTCGTGCGAGAGCAGCGCATTCATTCCCACCCCGCCGGTCACGGCCAGGCGAGACGAGGCCTGCCAGTCGCCTTCCACCCCCACACTTCCTATCGACTGCTGGTAGCGGCGCGCCAAGGCGGTGGGCTCATCATTGGGCGAGGCCTCTTGCTCCTCATGCAGGGCATGGCGTCCGTTGAGGGCGAGCCGGAGGGCCCCGCGGGTGAGCTCGTGCTCCAGCACGAGGCGCGCGCCGACGAGCCCATCGGCATCCTCTTGCTGCTCATCTAATGCGGCGTACGACACATCCGTAAAACGCTCAATGGTTTGGCCGAAGCGTCCACCCCAGACAGCGCCCCGCACCGTACCGAGTCGGCTTCTGGCTTCGCCCGACAGGATGCCGAGCGTGTAGCGCCAGTGCGGATACCGCCAGAAGCGCACGCGGTCTACGGCCGGGTCGAGGTGCCCCTCGGGCGCAACGCCCTGCTCGGCGTCGAGGTGGAGGACTGCAACCCCTAGCCTCGCGGCCGGGCTCACCGCGACGGACACGCGCCCGAACGCGCTCGTAAGGGCTCGGTCGGTGTTCGTCCGCACGGCGTCATCGGGCTGGCTGAACGCGAGTGGCGTCTCGTTTGGCAGGGCTACTCCATCCGTCTGCGTCGTCTGTACGGATACGACCGACGACCACACGCCGCGCCGTTCCAGCCAGGTGCCGCTGAGGCGCCCGCCGCGCGGCTGCTCCCCCGCGGCCTCGATTTCCAGCACGCGCCCATCAGACCCCAAGTCACGTGAGACGAGGTTGACGACGCCGCCCGATCCTCCGGCGCCAAACCGCACCGGCGCAGCCCCGCTGAACACCGTCGCGCTGCCGACGGTGGCGGCCGGAAGCAAGCCGAGGTCGAGGCGCTGATCCCACGGGAGCGTGAGCAAGGCGCCATCGAAGTAGACCGTGCTCTGGCGGTCTGAGGCGCCGCGTAGGCTCAGCACCGTCTCGCCGCGCGAGTTGGTGACGACGTGCGTGGACGGAGCGAGTCGCACGGCCTCGGCCACCGTGGGCGCGTCGGTCTCCACCCAGTCGGCCGCGCGCAGCCGGATGCCTTCGATCAGCGGCGCGGTCCGGGCGGCGTTCTGCACGACGACTTCGCCCAGCGTATAGGAACGCAGCGTATCGGCCGATGACTCCTGGGCGAGCGCGGATGCAGGAACCAGCACCCCCATCGTCAGCGCGAGCCATTTGACCCCGCTGCAGACCATCACGCCGCCTTTGCCCTTGACATTCATGGGGAGCGAAAATACGCGCATCCCGGACCCGGCGGAGGCAATTCTTCGTACCCCGCGCCGTTCCTCCCGCAACCGCAGTGCTATACTCGCAGCAGTCTTGCCTGCCCCGGTCATCCTGAGCGTTCATGAGTGACGGCACCCTCCAGCTTCTCCTCGCCATCCGCCGCCGGTTGCAAACGGCGATGCGGCGGCAGACAGCGGCTGAAGTCGCGTTCGGCCTGGTTGTCACCCTGGGCGTGCTGGCGGCCTTCCTCCTCGTCGGCGTGGCCGTGGAAGCTGGCTTCTGGATGGGCATTGGGCTCCGTTCGGTGTTCTTCTGGGTGTTCGTCGTGGGTGCGCTGGCGCTGCTGGGCTACTTCGTCGTCTGGCCCGTACTGCGCCTTGTGGGCGTCGTGCCCGGGCTCGACGAACGGGTGGCAGCCGAACGGGCCGGACACCGCCACCCCGCCGTGGCTGACCGCCTGACCGCGCTCCTCGACCTCGCCGACGGGCGGGCCTCCGCCGCCCCGACGCCGCTCGTGGACCACGCGCTGCATGCGCTCGGCCGCACTGTCGAACCGGTCCCCTTCGAGCGCACCGAGGACCTACAGCCGGTGCGCCGCATCGCACCATGGGCCCTGGCCCCGCTGCTCGGCCTCCTCTTCTTCCTGATCGCGGCGCCGACCACCTTCGTTGGCGCCGTGGATCGGCTCTTCGCCCCGGCCACCGATTTCCAGCCGCCCGCGCCGTTTTTCTTCGAGGTCGAGCCCGGCGATGTGGAACTGGCGCGTGGCGAGGCCTTGGCCGTCGCCGCCCGGCCCGTGGGCACCGACTTCCCGCCCGACGCGGTCCTCGAACTCGGCCGTGCTGACGAAGCAACGCAAGACCAGATTCGCCTCACGCTCGGCGAGGACGGACGCTTCGCGCACACCGTCCCCAACGTCCGCGCCGACCTCCGCTACCGCATCACAGCCGAGGGCGTGACCTCGCCCTGGTATGAGGCCACCGTCGTGACGCGTCCGGTGGTCAACGGACTTAATGTATCGCTTCAGCCGCCGCGCTACACTGGGCTCCGTACCCGCAGCCTAGCCCCCGGCATCGGCGATGTGCTGGCGCTGCCGGGTACGCAGATCCGCGTGACCGTGGCGCTCGGCGGTGAGCCGCCCGAGGAAGCTATGCTGCTCGTCAACTGGAGCGAGCAGGCCCCCACGCCGGTTTCTCTCACGGTCGAGGGCCAGGAAGCCACGGGCGTCTTCACGCTCCAGCGCGAGGGCGAATACGAGATCCGCCTCGTGGATGCCAACGGGCGCACCAACCAGAATGCCGTCCGCTACCGCCTCGCCACGCTGCGCGACGCCCCGCCGCAGATCACGCTGGTGGAAGGCGCCGAGAACGTCCTCGCCGAAACGGCCCGCCGCGCCCGCTTCCGCATCACCGACGACTTCGGCTTCGCCCGCGTGAGCCTGTTCTGGCGCTTCGCCGAACGCCGAGACGGCGAGGCCGAAGCCGACTTCCGCCGCGTCAGCATTCCGCTCGACGCCCCACGCCGCCTCGACCAGGAAGTCCTCACCGACTGGCTCCCCCGCGACGGCAGCCGCACGCCCCAGCCGGGCGATGTGGTCGAGTTCTACGGCGAGGTGCGCGACAACGACGTGGTCAGCGGCTACAAGGCCGCGCGCACACCCGTCTTCACGCTCCGCTACCCCTCGCTTGACGAGCAGTACGACCAACTCGACGAGACGCAGGAGGAGACTGAGGACCAGCTCGAAACCATCCAGGACGAGTCCGAGGAGTTTCAGGAGCGCTTCGAGGAACTGCGCGACGAACTCCGCCGCGATCCCGAGCCCGACTGGGAAGACCAGCGCCAACTCGACCAGCTCATGCAGCAGCAGGAATCGCTGCAACAGCAAACCGAGGCATTGACGCAGCAGATGGAAAACCTGCTGGAGCAGATGCAGGAGGGCGCCCTCGTCACCGAGGAGACGATGCGCCTCTACGAGGCCATGCAGCAGGTCATGGAGGAACTTGACTCGCCCGAACTGCGCGAGGCGCTGGAGATGCTCCGCCAGGCGATGGAGCAGATGGACATGCGCCAGATGATGGAAGCACTGGACGAGATCGAGTTCAACGAGGAGGAATTCCGGGAGCGGATGGAGCGCGCCCTCGAACTCTTCGAGCGCCTCCAGACGGCCCAGGAGCTAGACGAGGCCGCCCGCCGTGCCGAAGACCTCGCCGAGCGCGAGGAAGCGCTGAGCGAAGCCACCGAGCGTCTCCAGGAGCAGCAACAGGGCGAGCAGAATGACGAAGCGTCCGAGGGTGAGCCCTCGGAAAGCGAGCAAGCGGAAGGCGAACCGTCCGAAGGCGAACAGCAGGAGGGCGAATCGGGAGAGCAGTCGGAAGGCGAGCCACAGCAGGGGGAGCAAAGCCCGCAGGACGCCGCCGCTGAGCGCGAGCGGCTCGCGCAGGAACAGGCGCAGGCCCAGGAGGAGATGGAAGAGTTGCAGGAGTTGATCGAGCAGTTGCAGGAGCGCATGGAAGAGCAGCGCGGCGCGCCCACCGAGGAGATGCAGCAGATGATGGAGCAGATGCAGCAGCAGAACCTGCCGCAGCAGATGCAGCAGAACCAGCAGCAGCTCCAGCAGAACCAGTTGCAGGACGCGCAGCAGGGGCAGCAGCAGATGCAGCAGCAACTCCAGCAGATGGCCCAGCAGATGCAGCAGATGGCCGGGCAGATGAGCGGCGAGCAGAGCCAGCTCAACATGCAGGCCATCCGCCGCGTGCTCGACGACGTGCTCACGCTCTCCGAAGAACAGGAACGCCTCGCCGATGAGACCGGCGGACTGCCGAGCCGCAGTCCTGCCCTCCGCCCCATCGCGCAGCAACAGGTGGAACTGGCCGAAGGCCTCGCCATCGTCTCCGACACGCTCCAGGCCCTCGCCCGCGAGATCCCGCAGATGACCTACGAGGTGCAGCGCCTCTCGCACGACGGCCTCCGCGAAATGGGCCAGGCCACCGAGCGCCTCGCCGATCTCCAGCCCGGCCCGGCCTCGGGGCACCAGAAGACGGCCATGACGCACCTCAACGACCTCGCGTTGATGCTCTCCGAGTTGCTCAACCAGATGCAGCAGGGCGGCGGCGGTGGCAGTGGCATGTCCATGCAGCAGATGCAGCAGCAGCTTCAGCAGATGGGCCAGCAGCAGCAGCAGCTCAACCAGCAGATGCAGCAGATGCTCAACCAGATGGCGGGCGAGCGCCTGACGGAGAGCCAGCAAGAGCAAGCCCGCCGCGCTGCCGCACAGCAGGAGGCCATCCGCCAGCAGTTGCAAGAGCTGATGCAGGAAGGCGGCCAGGGCCTCGACCCGCAGACGCGCAGCGCCCTCCAGCGCGCCTCCGATCAGATGCGCCAGATCGAACGGGAACTCCGCGGCGGTCGCCTGTCGGAAGAAACCCTCCAGCGGCAGCAGAACATCCTCCAGCGCCTCCTCGACGCCGAGCGCTCGGTCAACCAGCGGGGCCGTGAGGAACGCCGCGAAGGCCGCACCGGGGAGGACGAGGCCAACCCGGACCGCCCCGACCGCCTCCCGCCCACTGATACCGAATCGGACCGCCTCCGCCGTGACCTCATCCGTGCGCTAGAGAGCGGCTACGCGCCTGACTACCAGGACCTCATCAAGCGCTACTTCGAGCGCCTCCAGGACCGCGCGGGCAGCAACTGATCATTCTCCGTCTGGCAGGTATTCAGTCGGCACCGGCGGCGCATCGCTGCGGCCGTCGAACATCCACGAGGTGATCCACCAGCGCGTGCCGTCGTAGACGAGTTGGATGCTGTTGACGCCCTGCCCCCCCACGGGGCCGTCCTCGGTCGTCCGCCAGGCGTAGGTGCTCCAGACGTGTGTGACCGCGCCGTGCGTCTGCACGCTGCGGTGGATCTCGTGCTCGAAG